>CALFUK010000161.1 GCA_937929945.1 uncultured Saprospiraceae bacterium | reverse complement strand
CTATCTGGCTTACAGAATCTGACGACGACAGGAGGATATCTGAGATTCAGGTCCTTGAGTCAGATTACGGATTTATCACCGATAGATGGTGCCTCGTTGAACATTGGTAATGGCTTGTACATAGAGTATAATAATGTTCTGATCTCCATAGATGCTTTAGCTGGTTTGAGTTCGATTACCGGCCCACTGACGATCAATAATAATCCAATGCTGCCAACATTAGATGGTTTAGATGATCTACAATTGGTTTCTGGGACTTTAAGTATTTTTAATAACAATAGCCTGACGAGCTGTGGTAGCCTTTGTATGCTATTCCAAGCGGATGGTATACAAGGTAATACCTCTATTTTCAATAATCCACAGTTCTGTAGTGATCAAGCTGAGATAGAAGGCAACTGCGCACCTAATCCATGTGCGATCGGTAATAAGATACTCAGTACTCCTGTTGAGTTGACAGCCTTTGTGACCGAATTTTCTGGATGTGATAGTCTGGTGGGTAGCCTCTCCATTACAGGCAGTATCAGTGATTTATCCAGTTTAAATTTCATCGAATATATTTCTGGTAATCTGAGGTTTGTGAATGCAGGGACGCTCTCTGATCTTTCAGGTTTTTCAGCGATAGAAGTTCAGGGAAATGTAATCATAGATAATTGCGATGCCATCATAGATTTGACAGGCATTAGTCAGATTGATATTTCAAGTAGTTTATCAATATCCAGGAATAACGCCTTGACAGATATCTTGCAGCTGAGTTATCTGACCACGATCGGTAATGACCTCACCATCAGTGATAATGATCTATTAGCTGATTTGTCAGGACTAGAGAATCTGAGTGCTGTCATGGGTAATCTGACGATTACGAGTCATGCCGTTTTGGATGATTGTAGCGCTATCTGTAGTTTGGTTAATAATGATGGGATTGATGGGTCGATTAGTATCAGCGGAAATCCATCAGAATGTAGCACTCCTACCGAGGTAACCCTGCTCTGCACACCATCTGGTTGCCAAGCAGCAGATGTTATCATCAATCATCAAAATGAACTGGATGCTTTTATTTTGGCTTATGGTGGATGTCCAGATTTTCCTGGTAGCTTGACTTTGAGGTCCTCGCAGATCACAGACATTAGTGGCCTTAGCTTTTTAACTAGTATCCAAGGTGACTTTAAAATCTATGACTTAGGTCAGATCAGTAGCCTGTCAGCTCTATCGAGCATAGAGACGATTACTGGTGACTTTTATCTGGAGTATACCGATATGTTATCCAGCCTCTCAGAGTTGAGTTCCATTACATCGATAGGTGGAGATATTTTTATCAGAGCCAATGATGCACTAACTGATCTCGCAGCTTTCAGCAGTTTGGCAAGTGTGAATGGGTTTTTATCTATTAGAGATAATTCTGCCTTGACAGATATCTCAGGTCTGAGCAGTTTGACGACGATTGATGATTATTTTATACTGTCGAATAATGATGCTCTTACCCAAGTCAATGCCTTAAATTCTTTGGGCTCTGTCGGTTCATATTTTCAGATGCAGTCTAATGACATACTTACTGACTGTAGTGGTATCTGTAATATAATCGATCAGGATGGTGTCAGCTCTACAATTAGCATTAGTGGTAATCCGTCGGCGTGTAGCTCTTTGGTTGAGGTATCGACCTATTGCGATGCTGGTAATTGCCCATCAGCTAATGTGACATTGAATTCACAAAATGAAGTAGACGCTTTCGTTACTACTTACAGTTTATGTGATTCTATTTTCGGCAATTTTACAATTAGTGGATCTACCATAACTGATCTTTCAGGCCTGAGCTTCTTAAAGTATATCGAAGAAGATTTGAGAATACATAACAGTCCTAACTTGACAACTCTAGTGGGGCTTTCAGGGATTGACCGTGTAGATGGGATTTTGGAGATTAGCTTTAACACATTGTTGACAGATATAAGTGGATTGAGTACATTGATCAGTCTAGGTACTGATCTGAAGGTCAATAATAACAGAGACTTGCCATCTCTTACGGGCTTAGGCCAAATCCCAATAAGTGGAAATTTGGACATACAGTCTAATGCTTCCTTGACCAGCCTGTCGGCATTTTCTCAAGTCACATCAATCGGAGGTTTTCTCCGGATTAACAATAATGACATGTTGAGTTCATTGACAGGGATTCATAATATTACTTCGATTGGGTCAGCTTTATACGTCAATGGTAATAATGCACTGACGGACTGCTCTGGTATATGTGCCTTAATCAATGGGGGTGGCGTTGCAGGTGCCATTAATATCAGTGGCAACCCCACTGCCTGTAGTTCAGTCACAGAAGTGACAACGCTTTGCTCAGATACGGATTGTCCTGAAGGCACTGTCACGTTATCGACTCAGATAGAAGTCGACGCCTTTGTTAATACTTTTTTTGGTTGTGACTCTATGCCTGGTGGATTAACCATCTATGGAAGCAATAGCATCACTGATATTTCTGGACTCACTTTTTTAAATCACATAGGTGGTAATCTTATCGTACAATACACGAATAACATTACTGACCTTTCTGGACTCAGTAATATAGCTACCGTCGCCGGTGAGCTGAAAATAATTGGCAATACTAATCTTGCTTCGATCGCGCAGTTAGCACAATTGACTTCTGTCGGGAGCCATGTAAGAATCTCGAATAATAATCTACTGACCGATATAATAGGACTAGACCAATTGGAGACCATTGGCGGCAACTTAAATATCAGTAGTAATGCCACACTCAGCGACTGTACGAGCATCTGCAGTCTGATAAATGATGCAGGTATTACTGGCAGTACCACGATCAATAATAATCCATCACAGTGCAGCAGCTTTGTGGAAGTCAGTACCTTCTGTACGACGTCTGACTGCCCAGCAGGGGATGTCACATTGAGTACGCAGAATGAGGTGGATGCTTTTATTGCTACTTTTCCTACTTGCGATTCTCTACCCAGAGATCTGTACATTAATGGGTACAATAGCATCACAGATATTGCTGGATTGAGCTTCATTACACATGTAGCGGGTGACTTACGATTTGAGAATAATTATCAGCTGACATCTTTAGATGGCTTACAAAATATTGCTGGTGTCGGTGGAGATGTACGACTGAGTAATAATGACCTGCTGACACACCTAGATGAATATGCGGCCCTTGATTCCATCGGTGGTGATTTATACATAGGCTATAACGATGCACTGACCAATGTCAATGGAATCTCGAATGTAGACACAATCGGAGGAAATATGACGGTGAGGTATAACAGTGTGCTCACTGATTGTGATGGCTTATGCTCGATCATCAATGACGGTTTATTTGGTGGTACAATTACGATATCATCTAACCCTTCTGAATGCAGTAGCTTAACAGAGGTGACGACTTTTTGTACCACAGCTGAATGCCCATCGGGCGATGTCACACTGAGTTCTCAAAATGAAGTAGATGCATTCGTCGCTATCTTTTCTACTTGTGATTCGCTGCCTGGAAGCTTGGTGATCTCAGGAGGTAATAGTATTACTGATCTGAGTGGGCTAAGTTTTATAAGCCATATCGAAGGAGATTTGATTTTAACCTCTAATTATAAAATCAGTGACTTATCTGGATTTCAAAATTTAGTAAAAGTCATCGGTGATTTTAAACTAAATAATAATATCATTTTGTCCAGCATCAGCCAGCTGTCGATGGTGACAGATGTCGGAGGCGAATTTTCTATTTATAATAATGATTCACTTAAGATACTGACAGGCATAGAAGGCCTCGGGTCGATCGGCTCTCATCTCAGAGTTCAGCAAAATGCGACATTGAATGATTGCACAGGGCTGTGTGATTTATTGGAGAATGGAAGTATCGGGGGGAATCGCTTCATCTCATATAATCCATCTCAGTGTAGCACACTAGATGAAGTACAGGCACTATGTATTTATGGCAGTTTGATTTCTACAGTCATGATTAATAATCTGCCAGATACCATCAGCGAGGGTAATACACTAAATTTTGAAGTGGCTGTGGATTACGCCCCCATAGACTTTTTGAATATCAACCTGACATCGAGTAATGCTGCTGAGCTACCTGTACCGCAGACAGTGACCATTGCACCAGGACAAACCATGGTGCCAGTGTCGATCACATTGCCAGATAATGCTTTCCCGGAGCAAAATAAACACATTACGATTACGGCAGGAGCGCCTTACCTACAGCCAGCGTCAGCCGTGACACTTCTCTCCGATGAAGATGACATTCCAGCCATCACCATCGAGTTATTACAAGATACCATTTCAGAGTCAGCGGGCTACTATGCGACGACGGGAGTGATTAAGAGAGTTGTGGATGATGGCTCCATCATCAATGTGAGATTATCTACAGACATACCGAATGTGTTGATTCTACCTGAGGGTGTGAGCCTATCAGCGTCAGAAGTAGAGAAGCCCTTTTTCATAGGGACATTGGATAATGGGCTTGTAGATGGATTTAAGGATGTCGAGGTGACAGCCAAATATTACATACCCTCTTGCAATTGTGATGCCTCACTCACCAGTCTCGGCATAGATTCAGAGTCATTGGTGGTCAGTGATGATGATGGACCATCTCTCTCACTTCAGGTAGATCCGCTATCGCTTCAGGAAGATCAAGCTGCCGCTGGCAATCTAATTATTGAGAGAAACACTTCGACGGCTGCAGATTTAGTAGTCAGCCTGAGTTCTTCTGATTTGACAGAACTGAGTCTTCCAGCGACGGTCACCATACCTCAGGGTTCTACTTCGGTGACTGTGCCCATGACTACATTGCCAGATCCTATTTCAGATGGTAATCAAGAGGTCGCTATACAAGCTAATGCCAGCGGATTTGCACCTGGCAATATCTGGGTCATTGTCACGGATATCAATAAACCTGATTTTCAAATTGCCGATGTCATTATGCCCGAACTCAGCGCACCCTCATTAGATCAGTTCGAATTTAGATTGTTCATTACTAATGTGGGGCTTGCTGCTGCTCCGACTGGCGCTTCAGTCACCGGCTATTTATCAAAAGATCAATTTTTAGATGACGATGACTTCATCATTGGAGAGTATACCGTGGATGCCGCCATTCAGGTAGGTGATACCTTAGAATTACCTGATTTGGCTACGACACCTTTCCAGCCGAGAGACTATTATCTCATTTTTGAAGTGAATTCTGATGAAGCGCTGACAGAGTTGCTGTATCTGAATAACAGGTCCGAACCGATTCTCTTCTCTGTATTACCTGACTATCTCGGTTCAGCTTTTACGGATCAAGATCTGTATCCGCGTGGAGAAGCAATCTCCATTGCTGGGTCTTCATTCAAGCCTGATAATACGCCAGTGCCAAATGCAGATTTAGATGTCTACATTACTGTAGGTCAGGTGAGAAGAGATCTGTCAGTGACGACAGATTCGCTGGGGGACTATGAGATAATGTTTGAACCCCTACCCTATGAGTCAGGTCACTACACGATCGGTGCCAGCTACCCTGAGCAAGGTGCTACAGATATTGATGATGAATATGATATCGTCGGGTTCAGAGTCAATCAAAATCAGTACATCATCTGGGAGACCTTATTAGATGATCCACAGAGTGGTAGCATTACCATTGAAAATCTAAGTGGGACAGCTTTAACGGATGTCACCTTCGTTCCAGAATATCTGCCTTCAGGATTGAACCTATCTTTCACTCCGATAGCTAATCTACCTGCTTATGGTACTGCTACGATCGATTACCAATTGACCGGGACAGAGATCACACCGATCCTAGACTACATAGAGATCCCCTTGCAAATTACAAGTGCAGAATTATCAGATATTCAGGAAGTGACGGCATTTTATTTTTGCCAGGCACAGCAAGGACACCTTAGGTCTGAGATTAGCAGCATCAATACCACCATGAATAAAGATAACTCCCGCATAGTGGAGTTCATGATATTTAATGATGGCATGGGTGAGACTCAGGATGTGGAGGTGATCTTACCCGAGGTGAGTTGGCTAAAATTAGTAAGTCCATCTCCCATCTCAAGTTTGGCGCCAGGAGATACTTCGATCATCACCTTAGATCTCATCCCGACGGATGATCTCCCTCTGAATACACCCGGTACTGGCAATATGGTCATCAATGCGACGAATGGAAATAACCTCAATATTCCATTTACGATAGAAAAAGTATCAGATGAGACGGGCGGGATTATCATAGATGTCATAGATCAGTACACCTATTTTACAGAAGAAGCGCCACACGTGGAAGGTGCTACAGTTAAAATTGCCCATTACTTTACGGGAGAAGTATTTGGAGAAGGTGTTACTGATGCTGATGGTCTTTTTGAAGTGAGTGATATTCCGGAAGGGACCCATCGAGTCGTGGTACAGGCTGAAGATCATTTTGGCTATGATGGTTTAGTGGTGATTAATCCTGGTGTGACCAGAGAAGAGAGCATCTTCATAGAATATCAGACCATCTCTTTTTCTTGGGACGTGGTGCCTACGACTGTAGAAGATGAATATCAGATAGATCTGATCATCGAATTTGAGACTAATGTACCCGCACCAGTGGTATTGATGGAGGCACCTGATACGATGCCTCAGTTATTTGGCAGTGAGACATTCCCCTTCTTTGTCACGATGACGAATGTAGGACTCATTACAGCCAGAGAGGTAGAAATGATTTTGCCGGATGATGATCCAGAGTACATATTTGTGACGAACTATGAGCCGCAGGATATCTTAGCCCAACAAGCGATTCAGATACCGGTAGAGATGAAGCGCAGAGATGCGCCTCTGCTGAGTAGTCCTGAGAGTAATGCTTATGAAAATGTTGCGAAGTTCTTAGGCATAGTCGCACCCAGTGTCAATGGCAGAAGACTGAAGTCAGGGGGCGGGTGTAATGGTGGTATCCAAAATGTCTATTGGTACGAGTGCGGTCCTAATGGCGTATATCAGAGAGGTGCACATCTCTTCTCTTACGAAAGGACATGTGGCGGTGGAGGCATTAGCTTGCCCAGCTTTGGAGGAGGCAGTGGAGCCATTGGAGGAGGTTATCCTGGTGGTCCTGGAGGAGGATGTACTGACTGTGGTGTCGCTTCCGATGTGCCCTCAGTCAATATCGATTGCAAGTGTAATGATTGCCTGAAGTCATGGTGTCTGACACTAAAAGGTTGTTTTGGCGGTCCAGTAGGACCACTAGCAAGTGCAGCTAGTTGTGCCATCGATCCTGGTGTAATTAGCTGTCTTGGGTTAATTCCAGGTCCGATAGGTTGCGGATTCAGTATCGTAAGTTCTGCTATGACCTGTGGGTGGGGACCATTCGGAGGTAATTTATCCAGTGGCAAAGTATTAAAGTCTAATTCAGAGTTTCCATCTGTTCTTCAGCAACCAGCTGACGACATATATACTTATTATCAAGTCTTACATTCTAAGTATAATCAAAGCATAGAATACTATGGAATTGAAATTGTAGAAGATGAGAATGTCGCTGACATCGGTATGGCTTTACAGGATTATGTTGTTAATCAAGAAGTGATTTCTTCAGCTGACAGCATACAAATTATAGCAGAGTTATCTGGATTTGATCTTGATATCACACTAATTTCTTCGTTTATAAAAAGATGGAATATAACCATGGAAGCGTGGACTAATTCTATATTTTCTCCAAATGCACAATTTGTAAATATAGTAGACAAAAATATCATTGATCAATTTCAAACGAAAATTGAAGATGGTATCAACTATGCAGCTTCACGAGGTTATGCTTCATTAGGAGAAATGGTCTCAGAAGCTACTTCCGAAGTGGATAGAATTGCGAATGTTGCTAATGACTTAGATGAACAAGCAGCCTTCAATCCGGTCTGTGCTTCAGTCACCATTCAGATCAGTCAGACGCTGACCATGGTGAGAGAAGCTTTTGAAGGTACACTCACAGTGTATAATGGTCACCCGACTGATGCACTGCAAAATCTAACATTAGATTTAGAAATTCTTGATGTGAATGGTGTACTGAGTAATGATCTTTTTTCGATTGAGACCACAGAACTGAATACCTTAACGGAGATAGATGGTACGGGCCAGCTATCGGCGGACACTGATGGATTTGCTAAGGTTTTATTCATACCAGAGCCAGGTGCTGCACCACAGAATCCTCAAGCCTATTCTTTCGGGGGCACCATATCCTACTTGGATCCATTCAGTAATCTGATGGTGACGCTGCCTCTGATACCAGTCACACTCACAGTCAATCCAAGCCCTGATCTCTTCTTGCACTATTTCATGCAACGAGATATATACGGGGATGATCCGCTCACAGCACCAATAGAACCTATCATCCCAGCCGACTTAGCTGTGATGATTGAGAATAATGGCTACGGTATCGCTCAGCAGGTGGTGATCGAATCGGCGCAGCCAGAGATCATAGATAATGAAAAAGGCCTCGCAGTCAATTTCGAATTGATTGGCTCCAACCTACAAGGTGAGCCATTTACACTCGGATTAAATACCATCAATTTTGGCGATATAGATCCATTCATGGCTCGCATTGGCCAGTGGTATTTCACTAGTAGTCTATTGGGTCACTTCACTAATTATAAGACGAATGTGGTCCATTTGGACAGTCGCGGCAACCCTGATTTAAGCTTGGTCAGCGGTGCTGAGATTCACGAATTAGTTCATACCATATCGGTCTATGGAGATGCGGATGATGCCATTGATGACTTTCTGGTCAACGATATTCCAGATACAGAAGATCATCCAGAAGCGATCTACTTGTCCCAAGGAAATTTAGTCTATGATGTCTTCCCTGCATTTATGGGAGATCATACTGGGAATATTTTGGCTGCGGGTAATACGACAACCTTGACCGTAGACCCACTGGGCATCGGATGGAATTACATAAAGCTCGATGATCCAGGGCATGGCAATTTTGAAATTATCAATGTTACTAGACATAGTGATGGACAGGTAATCCCACTGAAGAATGTTTGGCTGACCCACGTGACGATACCAGATGGCGGCGTTCAGTTTTATGAAGATAAGTTTCATTTTGTTGACGACTTTTCGACATTTGATCCAGAGACTTATACTGTTGTATGGAGCCCATTGGATCCCGATCCGCCTGCAATAGAATCGATCACGGGACATCCATCTGAATTGACCGCAGAGCAAGTGACTTCACTGCGGGTGACATTTACAGAAGAGATCATCGAGTCTACTTTAGGGATAGAAGACTTATTGCTCACTTATCAAGGCAGCGCTGACCTGATCGATGCGAGTGTCAGTATCACGATGATCGATTCAGTAACTTACGATATTGATATAACTAGCCTGACTACAGGGAATGGCTACTATGTCTTTACGGCACAAGCTGCTGGTGTGGAAGACTTGACAGGTACAAGTGGTGTGGCTGGAGAACAAGCTACTTGGACTCAGTTCCTGTCCGTGCCTGTAGTTCAAGAATTTATTGGGCTGCCTGAAGACTATGTAGCATCAGCCTTTGATACAGTTAGATGTTTATTTAATGTGCCGATCGATGCGAGTACCTTCACGACTGATGATATAAAGGTTACCTTGGATGGTGTAGATCAGACAGGAAGTCTAAGCTTGACACCTTTGGGATCAGAGAGCCGACTATTTAAAGTAGAGGGTCTGGCTTCATTTATGTCTTCTGATGGGGAATATATGTTGGAGATCGATTTAACTAGTATACTTTCGGATGACCAAGTCAGTGGATTAACAGTGCAATCCATTCCACTGATTTTAGACACTGATCCTCCTATGGTGACGAATATGGTCAGGAGTAATACGGGTGGTATTGATGATCAGCACTATACGAAGATGACGATTAATTTCAGCGAGGCTATAGCACCTTTTGACTCCTCAGCTTTGAGTCTGAGCTTGGATGGTGTCGGCCAGCTAATACTATCTGGCGATATCAATAAAGTAGACGATGATTGGTACGAGATCATGTGGGAAGACTCACTGAGTTATCCAGAAGGTGAATATCAGTTTAGCATCGACATGACTAAGGTGAAGGATCTGGGAGACAACATGGGTGTTGGCTCAAAGACTCAGAACTGGACGGTTGACAGAAGTCCAGAACTCATCATCAGCCAAGTAAACATCAATCCCGATTTAGGTTATTCTGCGACCGATGGGATTACTTCTGTCTTAGCAGTCGATCTAAGCTTTGACATCAGTGAAGACGCGAGAAATATCTTTATCTATCAAAATGATAATGGCCTGCTGAATCTTTTGACTACGGCTACTTCTGCTGCAGCTGGATCACATAGCTATCCAGTCGTATTTCCGACTGGAGGTCAGACCATTGTAGAAGTCTGGATGGAAGACTTGAGTGGTAATACTGTCATGGCAGAAAAGACTTTATATCTAGATGAGTCGAAGCTTTCAGCAGCATGGGATATGGATGATGATCTATTGATTCTGGATCACCCAGTCTCAGTTGATCTGATCTTTTCTGATGATGTAATTGATTTAGGCAGTCTGCCCTCAGACTTAATCACCTGGACTAAGGATTATAATGTTTTAGATCAGAGCCAGCTGACTCTGATGAAGCAAGCTGGGGATGTATACCTACTGAGTGGATTGCAGATGACGGAAAATATCCCAGGTGTCTATACTCTCGGAGTGGATCTGAGTTACTTTACCAAGTACTCGAGTGGTGTGACAGGCACTGACTTTATCTATATCAGTTGGGAAATACTGGATCCCAATCAGCCACCTGTTTCTATAGCTGGATCTGATATGGCGGTGGAGTCACCGATGAGTTTGATGCTTGATGGAGATGATTCATTTGATCCTGATGGAGACCAGATCAGCTATAAGTGGTATCCGCCTGCTCAGGTAGCGCTCACTGATTCCTTTGTTGCCAATCCTGTATTTGAGATTGACCAATCTGACCATCAAGAGATCTATACCTTTTTACTTGAGGTCAGTGATGGCGAAAAGAATCATACAGATAACATTCGCATCACCATTGATCTGAAAGATTCGATCCACATATCACAAGGACCAGTGATGGAGTATTGTGAGACAGACAGCATTGATTTATTTTGGGAGATTTTTGGCGATGTGGGTGCAGTCGATATCATGTTATCAGATGACGGCGGAGCTAGCTTTGCGATTCCTATCGAAAGTAGTATTGACGCAGCACAAGGTTCTTACAAAGTGGGCTTGGACGGTCTAGCAGGTACGAATTTTATGCTCCGTATTGCCGATACAGCTACTAATGGGTTTTCCAGAGAGAGTCAGGCATTTAGTATTTTATCCAGTGATGCCACCTTCTTAGAAGATGTGACCTGTGATATTAATAATGTAGGAATGACAAGCCAGACGCACACCAATCGGAATGGCTGTGATAGTATCGTCATGATAGAGACGGTCTATGATGATCTGAAGCCCCTAGCCAATTGTGTCGCTGCAGTAACAGTAGAGCTATCATCTGATGGGACCCGAGTGATTACAGACGCCGAACTAGATGATGGAAGCAGTGATAACTGCAATATCAGCCAGATGTACATAGATAAGCCAAATCAAGACTGTGATCATCTGGGCATTAACATGCTAAAACTTTTTGTAGAAGATATGGCGGGTAATCTTGACTCATGCAGTGCCATGGTTACCATAAATGACAGTCAGAATTATTGCTCTTGCATCACTGACGAGATGATGATTAATGATGTACCAATTGCTTCAAAGATTTATCGGGCTGAGGTGATAACTTCTATGGGGCTTGCTGAAGATGATGCAGATATAGAATTTAGAGCCAAAAATTCTATAGAGTTACAAGCTGGATTTGAAGTAGTACAGGGGGCTGTATTTCATGCTTACATAGTCAATTGTAATTAGGCTGAACTGAATGGTCCGCTTGCGAATCTAGTGCTCATGTAGGGCATTAGGTTCCGTAGCTGGGGAGGTGGGTGGAAAATATAGCTATTGCATATTCAGAGGGAGTATATTTACCCAGTTAGCGAAATCCCTGATTAATCACCTCGAGGACATCATCGCCTGGATATAGGTCAGTTTCTTGCAGTTGATTGAGTGGTGTGTCTACGGTATTCAGGATCTGGTGGAGATCTTTTGATGTTGGATCTATGTAGAGCAGGCCAGTCAAGATATGTCCGTCTTTCTTTGATTGGACCAGCTTATCCCTGGCAGAATATTTATCCGTCGGATCCCAGTCTTGGGCGAGCTTGCTTAGGCTGATCTTCGTATCATCGAAGAGGGTGATCACTTTCTCCGTGCCTTGATCATAGTCCACCTTTATCTCATCTTCTTTGGGGATAAAGTCCAGCGAGCCTAAGACGTCGATGTGGTCTCGGACGTAGTCATATGCCTTAGTCGAACCCGTATTATTATTAAAGGTGACACAGGGAGAGATGACATCGATGAAGGCAAAGCCCTGATGTGACATTGCGGCCTTCAGTAAGGGTAGAAGTTGTGTTTTATCACCGGAGAAGCTACGCGCGACGAAGCTGGCATTGAGCTCCATAGCCATACCTACTAGGTCAATGGCCTGAAAGGGAGTAGACTCTCCACCGCCTGACTTACTGACTGAGCCGAAGTCTGCCGTAGCGCTGTCTTGCCCTTTGGTCAGTCCGTAGCAGCCATTATTCATTACAATGTAAGTCATATTCAGATTGCGACGGATCACGTGGACGAACTGACCCATGCCGATCGAAGCGGTGTCGCCATCACCGGAGACGCCCAGATAGATCAGGTTTTTATTAGCCATGTTCGCCCCCGTAGCGATGGAGGGCATACGACCATGCACTGAGTTAAAGCCATGAGAGTTACTCATGAAGTAGGTCGGAGTCTTGGAGGAGCAGCCGATACCAGAGAGCTTCGCCAGATGATGAGGCTCGATGTTCAGCTCGTAGCAGGCTTGCACGATGGTCGCACTGATGGAGTCGTGACCACAGCCCGCACAGAGGGTAGAGATAGCTCCCTCATAGTCTCGCTTGAGGTAGCCGACTTTATTTCTAGGCAGTGCAGGATGTGAGAATGATGGCTTAGTATAACTCATGATGAATGTAGATTGACAAGTTCATTCACAGACAGGTATTCGCCTATCTCATTGACAATATGGTCAGATGTGATGGGATAGCCGTTATAATTGAGCACGGATATCAGCTTACTGGGATTGATGTTTAATTCGTTGATGAGCAGCGATCGCATCTGCCCATCTTTATTCTGCTCTATGACGAAGACTTCCTTGTGATCACGGATGAATGACAGGACCTCTTCTCCAAAGGGGAATGCCTTGAGCCGCATGGCATCGATGATCTGCTCTTCTTCTTTGAATATGTCCATAGCCTCTATAGCAGCATAGGATGTCGTACCATAAAAGATGATGCCATGACTTCCCCTATTTTCCTCTTGGTAGTATTCTGGGGCTGGGACGAGTTCTTTGGTCGTATTCCATTTGACTGTCAGGCGGTCGACATTGCGCTGATAGACCTCTCCTTTCTCTGTATACTTGGCGTATTCATCACGAGAGGTGCCTCGGGTGAAGTATCCACCTTTAGACGGATGCGTACCAGGAATGGTCCGGTAGGGGATGCCGTCTCCATCTATGTCTAAGTAGCGTCCCCAGTCTAAATCTGGTTTTTCTAAGTCCGCAGCAGTCAGCACTTTACCGCGATCATACTTCCGATTCTTATCCCACTTCAGGGGCTCTGTCAAGTGATCATTCATACCTAAGTCCAGATCTGACATCAGAAAGACAGGCGTCTGTAATCGGTCAGCGAGGTCCAGCCCCAGTGCTGACATCTCAAAGCACTCTGTGGGTGTACTGGGCAGCAGCAGCGGATGCTTCGTGTCTCCATGGGAGGCATAGGCTGAGGACATGATGTCCCCTTGTTGCGTCCGGGTCGGCATACCTGTCGATGGTCCCCCACGCTGTACATTGACTAAGAAGACGGGTATCTCGGCGAAGTAAGCCAGGCCAATGAATTCACTCATCAGCGAGATACCGGCTCCACTGGTAGAGGTGAAAGCTCGAACGCCATTCCATGAGGCACCGATCACCATACCGATGGCAGCGAGCTCATCTTCGGCTTGGATAAAGGCATATTTCTTTTTTCCAGTCTCTTGATCGACCAGTAGTTTTTTTCCATAGGTCTCATAAGCTTTAGCTACTGAGGTAGACGGAGTGATCGGGTACCAGGCCATCATGGTGGATCCGCCATAGATGGCGCCAAGAGCTGTAGCTGTATTGCCATCGATGAGTATCTGATCACCGATCAGGTCACGCTTTTCGACACGGAAGGGCAGGGGACAGCGGAAGTGATCTCTAGCGTATTGGTAGCCGATGTCCAGTGCCTTAAAGTTAGGCGGTACGAGCTTGGGCTTGCTAGCGAATTGCTCTTCGATCAGGGTCTGGACTATCTTGACATCGATATCTAAAAGTGCTAAGACCACACCCAGATAAATGATGTTTTTAAACAGCTGCTGGTGTCGAGGTACTTCATAATTATCCATGCTGAGGCGCATCATAGGGATGCCCAGCATGTGGATGTCTTCTCTCAGGAATTCGTCGTGAAGTTTTTTAGAACTGTCATAGACGAAATAGCCACCAGAGATGACGGACTTGATGTCATCTTTGAGGCTTTGGGGATTGACCCCGACGAGGAGGTCGATACCGTCCCTTCTGCCGAGGTATCCCTTTTCGCTGACTCTGACTTCGTACCACGTGGGCAGGCCTTGGATATTGGAGGGGAATATATTTTTAGGGGATACTGGTATGCCACTTCGAAATATCGCCTTGGCAAATAAGCCATTGGCGCTGGCTGAGCCTGTACCGTTTACATTCGCAAAGCGGATTACAAAGTCATTTACACTGTCACTGTCTCGCATCCGGTGTGTGCTTTAGTTACATTATAGAAAAACATCTGCATGTCCCATGCCGCCGTCGGACAGCGCTCCGCACAGAGACCGCAGTGCAGGCATACATCCTCATCTTTGACCATGACCCGCTGAGTCGCTAAGGTTTCTGAGACGTATAGGTCCTGCGTCAGATTGTCAGCTGGGGCGCTAAGGCGCTGGCGCAGATCTTCTTCTTCACCATTCGGGACAAAGCTGATGCATCTGGTAGGACAGACATCCATACAGGCATCGCATTCGATGCAGCGATTCGCAGTGAAGATGGTCTGAGCGTCACAGTTAAGACATCGCTGTGCTTCTTTGAAGCCCGCTATCTCATCGAAGCCCAGCTCTACTTCGACTTTGCGATCAGCTAGTGATTTGGTTTTTTCTTCATGAGGGACTTGGTACCTGATGTCATCTACCACTTGGCTGTCATACATCCATTCGTGGATGCCCATCTTCTGACTGACGAGATTCACGTAAGGGCTCGGTCGGTCTTTGACCAGGTCTTTACCAGATAGATAGAGGTCTATGGATATGGCTGCCTGATGAGCTTGAGCTACAGCAGTGATCACATTCTCCGGGCCGAAAGCGGCATCCCCACCGAAAAAGACTTGTGGCAGGGTAGACTGATATGTGGTCTTGTTGAGTACGGGTAGATCCCATTTGCCGAGCTCCAGTCCGATGTCTTTCTCGATCCACGGGAATGAATTATCCTGACCTATGGCAATGATGACTTCGTCAGCTTCGATTAAAACGTCAGGCTCACCTGTTGGTACGAGTGAGCGTTTGCCATTCTTATCATATTCCGCTCTGACCTTGGAGAAGAGCACGCCTTTTAGCTTGCCATCCTCCATGATGAATTCTTTCGGTGGCATATTATTCTGGATGATGATGTCTTCTCTGAGTGCGTCTTCTATTTCCCACGGAGATGCTTTCATATTTTTGAAGGGACTTCTGACCACCACATTGACCACCTCAGCACCGATCCGCTTTGAGGTACGGCAGCAGTCCATTGCCGTGTTTCCGCCACCAAGGACGATGACTTTTTTCCCCACGGACTTAATATGCTCGAAGGCGACACCGGCTAGCCATTCGATACCGATGTGGACATGCGCATCAGCTTCTACTCTGCCAGGGATATTGAGGTTACGACCCTTAGGCGCTCCTGTACCGACGAAGATGGCATCATAGCCTTTCGTCAGCATATCTTTCATGCTATCCACAAAGTGATTGAAGTGGGTGGTGATGCCCATGTCGAGAATATAGTTCACCTCTTCTTCCAGCACCTCGATAGGTAGTCGGAAAGAGGGTATCTGCGTGCGCATCATACCGCCTCCACCACTCCATTCGTCGTAGAGATCGATCTCATAGCCTAAGGGCGCCAGATCTCTCGCCACAGTCAGTGAGGCTGGGCCTCCACCGATTAAGGCTATTTTTTTTCCATTTTTCACGAGTGGTACTTGAGGCATCAGGTGCTTCACTTCGCCTTTATGATCAGCGGCCACTCGCTTGAGCCGGCAGATAGCTACTGGCTCTTCCTCCAGTCGGCCTCTGCGACAGGCTGGCTCACAGGGTCGGTCGCAGGTACGCCCTAAGATACCGGGGAATACATTGGAGTCCCAGTTGATCATATACGCTTCTGTATATTTTTTCTCTGCGATGAGCCTGATGTACTCAGGTACGGGAGTGTGAGCAGGACAGGCGTATTGGCAGTCTACGACCTTATGCAGATACTCTGGATCCTTAATATTGGTGGGTTTCATGCTGGTGCTTTTAAAGAATGCAAATAAATATTGCATATAATTCTTGATCAGCCAAATATTATGACCATATATTGACATATCAAAATATTTAATTGTGAATTCTAAGGATCATTCTTTTAGCCACATGATAAACCTCACTGGTAGTCTTGATTGTATCGTTTTCAAAGCTCCACGAGGTGTATGTATGGTCATTTTTTGGGGGATAGACTGCTGACTATTGGGCTGATTAAAGCCTAGGTAGTTACCACATCACTTATGAAAGGTATGGCGCATCAGCTCTAAGGGAAGCGTCTCTGTACATAAGTTATAAGAGCTTTTGCTTATGTTTGGTACATCACTTAATCCTTAACCTGCTTATGAAATTAGTGGCGCTCTCCTTATGTGTATTATTCGCCTTCAGCTCGTGTCAAGATGAAGGCTCTAAAGGCACAAATAAAATAAATCGAAAAGACATCACCGTGACATACCCAGAAACCAAACAAGTAGACACCATCACTAATTATTTTGGTATGGATGTCCAAGACCCCTATAGGTGGCTCGAAGATGATCGCAGCGAAGAAACAGAAGCCTGGGTCAAAAGCCAAAACCAATCCACCTTCGGCTATTTGGATAAAATTCCATTCAGAACAGAGCTCAAGGAGCGCTTAGAGAAGCTCTGGAATTACGAAAAATTAGGTCCGCCTTTTGAAGAGGGCGACTACAGCTATTTTTATAAGAATGATGGCCTGCAAAACCAGTACGTGATCTACCGCTATAAGACAGGTGCTGATCCATCAGAGGCAGAGGTATTCTTGGACCCGAATAGCTTCAAAGAGGATGGGACAATCTCCTTAGGCGGCATCAGCTTCTCTGAGGATGGTAAGCTCTTAGCTTATTCTATTTCAGAAGGTGGCAGTGACTGGCGGAAGATACTCCTCATGAATGCAGACACTAAAGAGATCGTAGAAGATACACTGATTGATGTCAAGTTTAGTGGTATGTCTTGGTATAAGAATGAAGGATTTTACTATTCCAGCTATGACAAGCCCGAAGGCAGTGAGCTATCTGCTAAGACCGATCAGCATAAAGTATACTATCATAAATTAGGCACGAAGCAGTCCCAAGATCGACTCATCTATGGTGGTACATCTGCAGAAAAGCATCGCTATGTAGGAGCCAGTGTTACTGATGACAATCGTTATTTATTCATCTCTGCCAGTGTATCGACCTCGGGGAATAAATTATTCATGAAGGACCTAAGTCAGCCTAATAGCTCCATAGTCCCCATCTTAGAACATACGGATAGTGATACCTATGTGATCGATAATGTCGGCAGCAAACTCTACCTCGTCACGAACCTCGATGCACCCAATCAAAAGATAGTGACCGTAGATGCTTCTAATCCGACACAAGACAATTGGAAAGACTTCATACCAGAGACAGAGTATGTATTAAGCCCTTCGACGGGTGGTGGCTACTTCTTCACAGAGTACATGGTAGATGCCGTCTCACAAGTGAAGCAGTACGACTATGATGGCACATTGATCAGAGATATCGAGCTGCCTGGCATCGGAAATGCAGGGGGCTTCGGCGGTAAGAAAGAAAGGAAAATCGACTATTATTCCTTTACGAATTATAATACACCGTCCAGCATCTATAAGTACGATGTCGATACAGGTAAGTCAGAACTACACTGGAAGCCTTCGATAGAATTTGCCAGTGATGACTACGAGAGTCATCAGGTCTTCTACAATTCAAAAGATGGCACCAAGGTGCCGATGATCATCACCCATAAAAAGGGGATAAAAAAGGATGGAAAAAATCCCACGATCCTGTACGGCTATGGTGGATTCAACATCAGCCTCAATCCTTCATTCAGCATCACGAATGCAGTCTGGATGGAGCAGGGTGGAATCTATGCCGTACCTAATCTACGAGGTGGTGGAGAGTATGGTAAGGAATGGCACAAGGCCGGGACCAAGCTGCAAAAACAAAATGTCTTTGACGACTTTATCGCTGCAGCCGAATACCTCATCGATCAGCAGTATACCTCCACAGACTATCTAGCCATACGCGGAGGCTCCAATGGTGGCCTCTTAGTCGGTGCGACCATGACGCAGCGACCTGACCTGATGAAGGTAGCACTGCCAGCTGTAGGCGTACTGGATATGCTGCGCTACCATACCTTTACGGCAGGTGCTGGCTGGGCGTATGACTATGGCACGGCGGATGATGACCAAGAAATGTTCGAATACCTGAAAGGCTATTCTCCTGTCCATAATGTTAAAGCAGGTGTAGAGTATCCAGCGACACTCGTGACGACAGGGGATCATGATGACCGAGTGGTCCCAGCGCACAGCTTTAAGTTTGCTGCAGAACTACAGAGTAAGCAGGCTGGTGATAATCCGACATTAATTCGAATTGAAACCGATGCTGGGCACGGAGCTGGTACGCCAGTGAGCAAGACCATTGAGCAGTACGCCGACATCTTTGGATTCACATTGTATAATATGGGCTTTGACGAGTTACCTGTGAAGCCATCGGAGAAAGTTAAGGGCTAGCACGTAGTAAAATATAGCATAAAAATGGACCACCTACTCATAAAAGAAACCTCTGTATTTTCCTTGAAAAGGAAGGCTTAGTTCTTGATGATGAGCTTAGCTTGATTATTGGATCAGTTCGTTCAGACAGTTCCACTTTTCAAGAAGAACACAAGGTGGTATCATTTAGAAGTATTAATACATCTATCAAGGAAATCAAAGGAAATCCTTTTGGTGAAATATTGAGACGCAGGGTAAATATTGCTGATCGTGCAAGGCGCCTTTATTTTTTTCTGTAGGCTCTCACCCAGTCTACCTCCATGGTAGCGGGGAATCCAGCCTGCGTAGCAGCATCCGGTACGGGGCATCTCCACAGACCATCAGGGCAGTTATGATAAGTGACATGAGGATAGCGCAATCCCAGAGAAAGGGTCATCCGCATTGGCACGTGCCAGTAGAGATTTTCTTTTTCAGATATTTTGACGCCGTCAATGTAGAATATGATTTGATCTCGATTCACCTCTGCGCCGTAGGTGTGGTAGTCGTCCCTGGGGTCCCAGGCTGCTCTGTATTCTGTTTTTAGCATTTCTGGAAAGGCGCGTGGTCGCTTACGCACATTTTTTCCATTTTCGATGATGGCCACATGCAGATTGCAGTCCATCACTTCAGGGGGAAATCTCTCTTTTGTCTCGGGGTCCCAGTTACCTTGCAGCAGTTCTACCACATCGATCTCTGCGTAGGTGACATCGCCTTCTTCATTCCCTCGCAGGCCCCACTTGTCCAGATCATCTCCGAGGCTATACAGCCAAAACGCGGGGCTGGCCGTAGGATATAGCGGCAGTCCTTTAATCTTCGCCTCATAAAAGCCGTAGGATATGGTGTCTTTAGATCGTACAATACCGCTTTTGTAGTACATGTCCATGCCACGGGCAGTATGCTCCTCATATCTGATTCTTAGCTGTAGTTTGTTGTCTTCTGTGTAGGCATTGTCTGGCTCCCATGACCATGGTCCCCAGTCATTAGGATTCGCATTCCACTTACTATTATTCAGTCCTGAGTCGAATTGATCAGACAAGCTCTCGTCTAAGATCCATTCGTCTGGATTCAGATCAATAGGCCTCTCAGCTTTTTCTGTTTCGAATGACAGCTCTGTTGTGATAGTTTCGACAGGAGCTGGCATCATGTTCTGGGTTGGATTGTCTGATTCACAAGCCCAGAAAGAAATAAAGATGCATGGCAGGAAGAGATATTTTCTCATAATTAGATCTTCTTTATTATAAAGATCGGAGTTTTTATGATCGGAGGATATATGGATTTTACCAAGCTGTTGCATTATTTTATCCTGTCGTCAGGGTGTAGCAATGAAGGCATTTTTAATCATCGATTAAAATATGTCGAATGCTTGGAATAAAGTATGTTTTTAGTTTTAGTCGTCTTGCTTCTGGTTACTACTAATACAATTAGATGATGATGTACCTGTATTTTAAGGTGCCCTAAAGATTAGTAAATAATCTTTATACATTAGATAGGAGTTAAGCACTGATGATGATTTAGCTACAATAGATATGGACAGCATGGGATGCGTACGCTATATGTCATAAAATTGTTCCTAAGAGTTAACATTTAGCTGATTATAAATATGAAGTTTAAATACCAAGAAAACTTGGATGCAATGGAAAAGACTTGTCCTCCAAATGAGTATACAGAGAAAAATATCGAGGCTTTTAGGTGGGTATTTGATGATATACAGAATGCTGAGAATTTTATACCTCTCGCTAAGAAGAATCCTGCAAGAATTTTATCAATGGATGATAAATCCCAGTGCAAAGCTTATTCTTTATCCATGTTCAACTCGGAGGATGCCGCTAGAAACCGCTTTCAATTCTTACATAAAATAATGAAGGATAAAGCTTTCAAGTTATTAGGTACTAATATTGCAAAAGGGAACATAGAAGAAATGCACGGTGTTAACAGCAATAGTGACGAAAATGGACATTTTAGCCATTTTCATTACGAATCAGTGGATTTAACCACTATTTTTAGGATAATAGATAATCTTAGGTGATAGAATATCAACATATAGAGCTAAAAACACTCGACTTCAATCCGAAGAAAATCGGTGATCTACTGTACTCAGAGGGCCCCATTCTCTCACACTTCATAGGTGATGATGGAAAACAGTATTTATTCATATGGGTTGATCGTGATCTTACCCACAACAGATGGTTAATTTTTGAGGTCAATAGTTCTGAGTTTCACCGCTTTTTCAATAGAGAGGCTAGTTTAAAGTCGATAATTCTAAACAAGGATTTTGTCTATATAATAAGCTTGGATGATAAGCTTGAGTCTAACAGCGTGCAAATTGTCGATACGAAGAATATACCGATTGAATATCTTCCTTCAGATGAATCGTTATTTGATGCAGAACAGTATGAACCATATGCGCATAGGCTAAAGAAGGAAACAGAACACGAAATAAAATTTAAGCATATAATTAAGGACTCACTTGCAAGATCGTTTTCTAATTCGACCTTACTCACGCCTCTGATAGAAAGAGTTAGTCTTCCGTCGTTCATATTATTCGGACACATTCAATATCTGAATACAATTCTTATGACTACACTTATAGATTCAGCACTTAATTATGAGCTAACACGACACAAAAAATTCGAGGATATAGGTTTTTCGATCATCGATAGCTACAGGACTGATGAATTCTCAAGTTCATTCATGAGGCAAGAATTCCAAATTGATCAATTGCCTTATGATTTCCACCAATATTTGAAATTATACGATCATAAAGAGCATACTCCCGATAACAAGTATCTGCACCTTACAGTATTTTTGAAGAATTACTACAAAAATTTAAATCGTGAGAGAGAATTGAATTGGATAGATGATCTTGAACGTCAGATAGTCAATGAAATAGGTTGAGCTCATTGGTACCGAAATTGGTAGATGACGCTCTAAAACACGAGTCTTCGTCAGCTCAAAAGAAGCCCAGGTAATCTAAATGATGGGGACCCGATAATCGAATGTCAGGCCTCAGCTCTTACTCAAACAACTGCAGAATCTGGTCCTTATCCAGACTCTTAAAGCTTTCATCATCGACGCTGATAATTTCTCCAGCCACCTTTTTCTTTTTCTCTTTGAGGGTCATGATTTTTTCTTCTATGGTATCGGTGCAGATGAGTCGGTAGGCGAATACCTGCTTGTCCTGACCGATGCGATGGGTCCTATCTATGGCCTGTGCCTCTACGGCTGGATTCCACCATGGATCTACGATGAATACATAGTCGGCCTTAGTGAGATTCAGACCTGTATTACCTGCCTTGAGGGAGATTAAGAATATGTGGCAGTCGTCATCTTCGATGAATTCGCTGACTGCTGCTTCTCTGTCTCTGGTCTGGCCATCCAGGTAGGCGAAGTTCTTTTTAAGCTTAGTCAGTGACTCTTTGATGATGCCAAGCATACTGACGAATTGCGAAAAGATCAGTACGTTTTTATCAGCCAAGTCTCCCGTTAGCAGCTCTTCTAATTTGTCAATTTTAGTTGCGGAGGTTTTGCTGCCAGCCTCGAGTATTTTCGGCGAGTTACACAGCTGCCGTAGCCGGAGGAGGCCCTCTAAGATTTTGAATCTTGATCGGTTGAGGCCTTCCGCTTCGATCATTTTATGCACATCCTGTTTGATGGCCTTTTTAAGTTGTTCGTATTTTTTGCGCTGGTCACTTGACATCTCGCAGTAGATTACGGATTCTGTCTTTTCTGGCAGATCAGTAGCGACTTGCTCCTTGGTCCGCCGTAGTAAGAATGGGTATATCACCTGCTTCAGCATCTGAGCAGCCTCTTGGTCGCCATGTACATCGATGGGTGTGCTGTAGCGTTCTTTGAATTTTTGTACAGAGCCGAAGCATCCTGGATTCACGAAGCTCATCTGAGCATAGAGGTCAAAGGTATTATTTTCGATGGGTGTCCCCGTCATAGTCAGACGGTGCTCGCATTGCAGCAGCCTCATCGCTTTGTAGCGTTTGGATGATGGATTTTTGATCGCTTGTGATTCGTCTAGTACGATGTAGTTCAGCTTCAGCTTTTGGAATATGGTGATGTCAGAGGCCACAGTGTCATAGGTACTGATGATGATCTGATGTGTTCTGAGGGGCTTCCCTTTGGCTTTTGACTTATCCCGATTAGCGCCATGATGTATCAGGTGGCTTATTGTAGGGGCGAATTTTTCGATTTCCTTAGCCCAGTTAAACAGTAGGGAGCGGGGGACGATGATCAGATTGGGTGCTGGATTATTTTCTAAGGCAAAGGCTAAAATGCTCAGCACTTGCACCGTCTTACCGAGACCCATATCATCAGCTAGAATGCCACCAAAATCATACTCGTGGAGGAAGCGAAGCCAGTTATACCCTTGTTGCTGATAGGGGCGCAGGGTAGCTGTGATGGCTTTCGGGATCTTAGTCTTTTTCTTGATGTCGGGTGATTTGAGAGAGGCGATGCGCTTTCTCTTTTTTGCGATTTCTAAGATGGTCGGTTCGTCATCAATGTCTTCGAATAATTCATCGATCAGATTAAAATTGAACTTAGATATTTTTAATTCATTGTTTATGAGCTCTGTATTGCTATGGAGCTGTTTTAATTTACTAAACCATTCTTCAGGAATGACACCGCGTGATCCATCATCCAGCTTAATGAATTTCTGGTTGGACTTAATGGCATTGATCCAAGCCTTATTGGATATGGCCTGATCTCCAAAACTCATCGATACATCTACATCAAACCAATCAATGCCAGACTTGATGCTGGAAGATATACTGGCTTTGTGTCGACTGTAGTTAAGGTCATTGAGGTTTTCTTGACCGAATATTTCTATATCATACTTCTGGCATGCCTCGTAGAAATCATAGAACCACAGGTCTTTGATGAATTGTGCTGTATTCAAAAATAAAAACCCATACTCATGCACCTGGTTTTTGAATTCTGGGTGCAGTGATTCTATCTCTGTGATGAATTGACTAAGTTCTTGACCATCCAGCTCTACGATTTTCTCATCCGTCATATCACAGGTCTCAGCCAGGATGCTGATAGAGCTCTGATCATCGCCCATCCTTGGTTCTATAAAGATGGACTGATCTTCCTGTGATAAGAAGATGGATTTTTTAGCATTGGTGATGGTGTCCGTTTCTATCTCGATGGCAGGATCAATATCAAAATCAATGTGATGCTTCAGCAGGGCGATTTGTTCTATGAGGAGATCTTTATCTTTTGGTAAGAAGGATATACGTGGCGTAGCGATGATCTGACTGAGCATATTATACACTGCATAATCGGTGTATATATAGCCTTGCTCTTTCTCATTATTATGCTCTTTAAAAATCACCAGATGCCGATTATGAAATGCGATCTGGTCTAAGGCTAGCGTCCGATGATCACTTACCATATGAAATCTGATCTGATACAGGCCGTCAGTAAGTGTAGCCGTGGCTTTCAGTTGCACTAGTTCATCGGTGAAACTGAAGTGTCGAAAGTATTTATTCTTCTTGCTGCCGAATAGCGAACGACTATAGGCAGGATCATAGTAGTAATGTTTGTCCAGCATCAGGATCTCATGATGCTGCAGTAAGATGCTATGAATCTTTGAGAAGTAGCCATATTCAGAGTCTATATATTCTGAGTCACTCTCCAAGGAGCTCAGCTTCTGGTATAGACCTATGAGATGCTGAGGCAGCTGTTGCACATCATAGCCTTCTTGAATTTGTGTGGTAAGCACACCGTCTCGTTTTCTTAGCTTTCCTTTGATCAGACTGACTAAATATTGATCTTCTGTCAGCCATTCTAAGGCGTAGCTGAAGCTATTCTCTTTGAGAGCAGCATTAGTCAGTCGTATGATCTCTTGCTTGTCACTGAAAGCCTCCTTCTGGACGAAGCTGTAGTTGTCAGAATCCATGATTAGATCAGGAATGAGGGCTTGAGGAGTGGGTAAGCCGTGTCGCAGTATCAGTTTAAAGTATTTGGCAAAATCAGCAGGTGAGAGCGAGAGGCTTTCAGCTGTCTTTCGATAGATGTCATCGTAGTAGGACTTAGGTTTGGAGATTTGGCATTCGGTTGATGTATCATCGATATAGCTCAGAGCTATTTGCATATGATTACATAGATACTTGTCCTCTTCATGACAGACGGAGCACTTGATGGATGTATAGCCCAGCTCTACAGGTTTTACGACTACCTGAGCTAATAACTCACTATTTTCAAATCCTCGCCAGCCTCTTTTAATAGATACGACTAGATTGTACTGGGGATCTATAGTCAGTTCTGATTGCATGTCATGAACCCAGGTACTGATCCTCTTGGAGCCATAGCGAGCTAATACTTGCCTTATAGAGCTGAATTCTAATGGAATGAAATCAGATCGACTCATTTTTTTGGGCAGACCTTTCTTTTGGGCATTTCTCTTAGTAGGACGGCGATGTACCTTTTTAGCTGGCTGTCCTCCGGGAGGTTCAGCATTTACATCATCATCGCTTGCTACTTGACCCCCATATAGCTTTTGGGCTCTGTAGAGTAGTGCCACTTGGTGCTTACAGTAGTAAGCGTAAGGACAACTGCACAAGCATGTATTAATTCTGTTCTTGGCTTCATTGAATAAAAGGCTGATTTGGTATTTTCTTGTGCCCATGACGGTTCCTGTCAGACGCTTCTGGGAATAATCTAAATCAATAAATTGGACAGCACCAGAATCAAAGAGCTCTTTGCCCCGCTTCTTGATACTACTAGCAAACTCGTCATTTATGATCTGTGTAAAAGCTATGCTCATATGTTGTATACGATGATTGGAATTTTTCCCATAGTGCAGAGAATCAAATGATTGGCAATAAAACTAAATTTTCGTAAGTAGACCTACAAAATGAAGAACTAAAGTTTCTTTGAGAAGCTGCTTGAATTGAGGGAGCTCGTTCTTGTCGTAGGGCAGTAGTGATTAGCTGATGATTATGGAGGATCATAATGTATGATTTTGATCCGCAATGTAGAGAGTGCCATGCAGTCTATTTGCACGATGATTATGACCCAGTTAGCGGTCTTCGCATCACAATATCTAATGTTGACTCAATTAAAGCTGACAGCGCATTTCATTACTGAATAATCTTTTGTCATTTTCCAATGTTAAGTTTATGTTTGACAGTCAGATTATAGAAAATAGGAATTGGATAAAATAAACATCTATCTCCTAAAGAGTGATCTGTCATAAAAACGAATTATGAGGCGCTCAGCCGTAAAGTCAGAATCAATACAGTATGTCAGAAAAGAAAAATCTAATTGAAATAGCCCAAGTTTTTTTTAAGTTGGGCCTGATCGCCTTTGGTGGGCCAGCGGCGCATATCGCGATGATGGATGACGAGATCGTCAGAAAGAGAAAGTGGATGAGCGAACAGCATTTTTTGGACCTGATCGGAGCGACTAATTTTATTCCTGGTCCCAACTCTACTGAGATGACCATGCACTGTGGCTATGAGCGAGGAGGCTGGAAGGGCTTATTTGTTGCAGGTAGTTGTTTTATATTTCCTGCTGTGGTGATCACCTGCATCTTCGCCTGGCTGTATGTCGAGTATGGAGAACTGCCAGCGGTGGAGCCATTCATTTATGGGATCAAGCCCGCAATAATCGCTGTCATATTGATGGCTGCCTATAAGCTCGGTAAGAAGGCGGTCAAAACGACGCCTCTTGCTATTCTTGGGGCATTGACCTTAGTGGTCTGTCTGCTGGGTGTGAATAAGATGATCGCTCTGTTTGGTGCTGGAGTAGTCGGCTTGATCTATTTTTTATTCACTGACCGCCAACATCATGATAAGACCTTGGGCTTTGCACCATTTTTATTTTTGCCTCTATCGGGAGCACTCAATATCAGTAGCCTCAAGATTCTTTTTTCTTTTTTGAAAGTTGGGGCGATTCTGTATGGGAGTGGTTATGTCCTCTTCGCCTACTTGGACTCTGAGCTGGTGGCTAATGGATGGCTCACTCGGCAAGAACTTTTAGATGCAGTGGCTGTAGGTCAGTTCACTCCAGGCCCAGTCTTATCTACGGCTACCTTCATTGGCTATCAGATGAATGGATTGACTGGAGCTATAGCAGCTACCGTCGGCATATTTTTACCGTCATTCTTGTTTGTCTTATTATTAAATCCTCTCATCCCTAAAATGAGGGAGTCCAGGGTGGTCAGTGCGCTGCTGGATGCGGTGAATGTGGCAGCTGTGGCCCTCATTGTCGCAGTCTGCATCGAGCTGAGTATTGAGACCCTTACAGAGTGGCAGAGTACGCTGATAGCAGTGATCAGTTTAGCTTGTGTATTTGGCTTTAAGAAGGTCAGTCCCGTCTATATCGTGGCAGGAGGAGCTGTGTTGGGCTTTCTGTTGAGCCTGATATGATGAATTTCAGCTCAATTTTTGCGAAATAGCTAAAAGCATAACATTATAGTAACATTAGCTACACAAAAAGATAAAACTACCTCTTTTACTTTACGTTTATTTATTAGAATATTTCCAGAGGTTGGCAGTAACTTTTTTGGACAATTGATACGAGGCCGCCTCTGGTTTTTTTCTTCCCAATTATTGATTAGATAACAACTTGGTAACGTTAAGGTAACATTACTCACTCATATTTGCAATCTCAAATCAATTGTCCAAAATGATGAGAAATGTATACCTGAGCTTTATAGGGATGCTCTGCATTCTTATGACATCCAATCTATCTGCGCAAATTAAGATTCCAAAATTTGGTAAAGGAATCAATATAGTCGCACAAGATTCATCCTTCACTATGAAAATAGGTTTTCGATTCCAGACACTCTTCCAGAATTCCTGGGATCTCGAAGACGATCAATTTTCAAATCTAACAGATCACAATTCATCCTTTTTCATTCGCCGGTCTAGATTGAAATTTGATGGCTGGGTACTGTCTCCAAAACTAAAATACAAAGCTGAGCTGTCACTCTCTAATCGAGATAATGGTGGAGGGAATAGCGCCAGATTCAGCAATGCCGCTAATATCATTCTTGATGCAGCCGTCGAATGGAATTTTTACAAAAATATGAGTCTATGGGCTGGGCAAGGTAAACTACCTGGCAACCGTGAGCGAATCATATCTTCCGGGAATCTTCAGTTTGTAGATCGATCCAGGCTTAATTCACGCTACACCTTGGATCGGGATGCTGGGATCATGCTTAAAAACTTTACACGATTCGGTGAGGACTTCATCCTCAATCAGACGATCGCCATCACCTCTGGAGAGGGTAAAAACATCACGGCTAATAATTTAGGCGGATACGGATATACAGCGAAGCTGGAGGCCCTGCCCTTTGGTAATTTTCAGTCTAAAGGGCACTATGTAGGTTCAGACATAAAGAGAGAACCAAGTCCTAAACTCGCAGTAGCTGTAGCCTATGATATCAATGTCAGAGCCGGAAGAGAGAGAGGTCAGAAAGGGAGTTTTCTAGTAGATTCTAGTTCTGATGCCATTGGTAAGGACATTTCGAGTATTTTTGCAGATCTGATGTATAAGCATAATGGCCTTTCAGTTATGGCAGAATATGTAAAACGATCGACTTCTGATGGTCCTGATGTATTCGTGGATGGTATAGATGATGCAATAGGTACCTACTACACAGGTACAGGTACAAATATAGCTGTGGGTCAGATGATGGGGGATCATTCAGAATTCGCTATCAGATGGACGAGTATTCACCCAGATGAGGGTGTGGCTAATTCAGAGAATCAATACACCTTAGGCTATTCTCAGTATGTCGTGGGCCATAAGCTTAAAGTACAAACTGATATAACATATAGGGCCATAGACAATAGTGATGATGGCCTCTTCTATAGAGTACAGATGGATGTACATTTCTAACTTACCATTCGAAAAACTATAAAATCAATTCAAAATGGAATTCGGTCTTTGGGAAATCTTTCAAATTTTAGGTTCATTAGCTTTCTTCATCTACGGAATGAAGGTGATGAGCGAAGGCATTCAGCGAGCGGCTGGTGCTCAGATGCGTAATATCCTGCGCACCATGACTAAGAATCGGTTTCTCGGGGTCTTTACGGGATTTCTGATCACAGCGCTGGTACAATCATCTTCAGCTACTACGGTAATGACAGTCAGCTTCGTGAATGCTGGACTATTGTCCTTGGTAGAGTCAGCAGGTGTCATGATGGGGGCTAATATTGGGACGACAATCACAGGCTGGATCATATCTCTGCTGGGATTCAAAATTAAGTTAAGCGCCTACTCTATACCCCTGTTTGCCATAGCCGTACCGATGATGTTGTCTAATCGAGGTAAGTGGAAGTATTGGGGGGAGTTTTTATTAGGTTTCGCCATCTTATTCATGGGTCTATCCCTTTTGAAGAAAGCGGTGCCAGATCTGAAAGGGAATCCAGAAGCGCTGGAATGGTTGACTTCTTTCTCTAATTGGGGCTTTATGTCGAGACTGATCTTTGTCTTCATTGGCGCCTTAGTGACGGTCATCATCCAGTCCTCTAGTGCGGCCATGGCTGTCACCTTGACCATGGTGGCCCAGGGATGGCTTCCTCTGGATGTAGCAGCAGCCATGATTTTAGGAGAGAATATTGGCACTACCATTACAGCTGAGATCGCCTCATTAGTGGGTAATACCTCTGCTAAGCGATCAGCCAGAATCCATTCGATGTTCAATATCATTGGGGTCACCTGGATGGTGATTCTATTACCTTTCTTTCTACCTTTTGTGGTGAGCTTCATGGAGAATTTTGCGGGTACGACAGATGCGCCGATTACCCTGGCGGCATTCCATACCTTCTTTAACCTCACGAATGTGATTATCATGTTGGCCTTTGTGCCCTTGTTAGTGAAGGCAGCGATTTGGTCAGTAAAAGGCAGTCCAGAGGATGAAGATGAATTCAATTTGAAGTTCATTGGTAACCTATCTAAGACGCCAGAATTAGCTCTGCCAGAGCTGCAAAAAGAGGCCGGCCACTTTGGAGAGGTCGTCTCCAGAATGTCTGGATTCACCAGAAATCTCATCAATGCTGTAGAGCCTAAGAAGCAGAAGAAGGCCATGAAGAAGCTCAAAAAGTATGAAAAGATCTCTGACCGAATGGAGGTAGAAATCACAGAATACATCACGAATCTCTCTAACCG
>CALFUK010000160.1 GCA_937929945.1 uncultured Saprospiraceae bacterium | reverse complement strand
GGATATCGAGCACAGGCGATCTATGCTGATGGGAGTGATCACGCAGACGCCAGCTTGCGGAGGCGGAGTGAGCACGTACTCAGTATTGATCGCTGGGCTATAGCCAAGATCTACCACGACAGCTATGTCTGCTTCTTCTTTATCCCATTCGCCGGAAACTTATGAGCCAACCCATCCGAAGACAGAGCTTCGGTTCCTGCACTATTTAAAATGCATTTAGCATTTTAAATTCTGACTATGTCAGACCCCTTAGTCCCTTCACAGCTCTTAGCCTGATACATAATCAAATCCCCACGCCTCATTAGCTCTCCCGCCCTTGACACGGAGGTCAAGGTTCCTTCGCTGGATGTGCATTTAGCACATCCACTACTACGTAGCTTGCTCAGTCTTATCGTAGATCGGCGGCGACCATTATTTTCACTCAGCACCAGGTAATAGCCATCAGACTTAGGATTCGAGATAAAGTCTAACGTACCTAATCCAAACTCATGCAGCGTCGCTATCTTAAATCCACTTCGATCATTAGTAAAGTAGACGCCCACATTATGATGCCTTTGAGTAAACTGATCTGTCTTGACGATTTGATTCGGTAACTCGATATTGATCTCGCGACTGTGAACACGCATTTTTCTGACCTCATCGAAGCACAGGAGATTCTGGAATGACGAAGGGACTGTCGCTGGCCACTTTAGCATTTTGACTGTATCAATGTGACAGCCATCATCAATCACCTGATATGAATATGTCTGCGCTATACTTCGTATGCTAAACACAAATAAGAATATCAATAAATATATCCTTGATCGATTCATAAAGTTGTTATTGAAGGATTGATAATGGCTTGCCTCCCACCCGCAACTGATGTTGCGGTTCCCTCGACCAATTGACATTTAGTCAATTGACTGCAAGCAGTTCTCTCAGTCCCATCATCGACCACCTCATAAGCATAAGTCTGACCAATGCCATAGACATGACTGGAAAACATAACAAATATTATAGCCGTAAGCTTAATAAAATCGCACATAAAGTTGGTATAAGTCCAATTCTAAGATACTATATGTTTATCCATGCACATATCGCAAGAGCGTTAAAATTTTGATTTTTTTTTTAATATTACGAATTATAATAATATATTCGGATTAACCATTTCCCCCGGTTTCATATTGATCCTCCCAAAGATCGATTCGAGCATCGGTAGCGTGAGAGACTTTACGTCTAGAGTAGAGAGATTTTATTGTTGGTAACATATATATGAGAAATTCTCATATGTGCGCCTAGTATGTCTATCTTTGATTACAATGACCAAACGTCACATAATATCGTATTGTCTAATCTTAAAAAATGGAGCTTATAAGGAGAGCAGAGTAGAGATGTAAAGCATATAAAAAGAAAAAAGGAAGACCTTTTCGACGAGAACTTCCTTATTTATCTTTTCGCTTGATGTATTATCGTTTGAACGATGAGGCAAATATAAGAGTATTGCCCCTACCGAACAACACAATCCAAACTTAATTTTCAGGATTTACGATAATCATTCATGATCAATGACCCGTATGAGGCTGTATATATAATATATGTCATCATGCGCAGGATCACACATGTATCAATGATGCTTTGCTCGTCTCAGGCGAGTCATGCAGGCAGTGGGTATCACATACACAGCTATATGGGAGCGTATCAATCAGATTCCCTGGACTTCTCGAACCACCCGAGATAAGGCTGTCTCTTTCATGCAGTCTCTCATCCGCAAGCGACACATGGAGAATACCGATCCGCTGGAATACACGGATATGGCCTATGTCTACTTTCTCCAAAAAATAAATAGTAAGTATAGAGAAGTCATCAAGCCACTCATGGAAGCTGCCATACTGCAAAGTACTGGCTACTACCGTCCAGGCTACTATGAGGGGGGCGACTACATCAAGGGGCAGTGCCTCTCCTACCGGATCAATCCTCGACTACTCGGAGATGACGTTGTCAAGATCGTCTATCAGGATAAGCAGCGATATCAGCGGAATCGAGATGAAGTCACGATGACCAGCAAGCAGATCCTGCGGCAGCTACGGCTACCTGATCTGGATTCTCGGTCGCTGGTGAAGTTTGTCAAGAGAGCACTGACAGATGAGCGGATCTTGAAGAAGTTGAAGATTGGGGATGAGATCACGGATGAAGTGGTGATGCTGAAGACGCGGGAGCGGATTAAGGGAATGGTGAATGAAGGCTCTGCACAAGGCCAGGTCCTGAAACGAGTTCAGGATGACGGCGGTTCTCCTCAGGATGACGGCTCAGCACAGAATGTAAGATGGGTGGTGAAGCATGTCAAGCGCGAAAGCATCAAGCTGCGGAAGCGAATTTTGATAAAAGATGGGAAATACTGCTACATCGATTATCTGGATCAGTATCTCAAGCGGAAGCGAAGACACCTGACACAGGCTTACTGTGATCAGCTACTCAGGATCAAGCACAGACAAGTCTATGCAGATCGTAATGAAACGAATCTACGCCTGGACTCTAATGTCACCAATCTGAAATCAGAGTTTGTAGGTCTGCTGAGCATCGATGGCCAGCGACTCTCCCAAGTAGATCTGAAGAACAGTCAGTTCCGATTTTTCATCATGCTGCTGGAGCAGAGCGAACGCCAAACATTATTGGGCCAAGAGATGAATGACTTTCCACTGACTAAAAATACAAGGCCAGAAAAGACCAAAAAAACCGCAAAACAAGAAGACAAGCTAGAGATAGGAGAAGAAGGTTTTATTTTAGGAAAACAAGTCACGTTATTGTCTATACTTTTTGCCAAATATTGCGTCAAAAATAGCGGCTCAAACCGCTCACTATCAGCAGATTACAAGCTATTTAAAAAGCTCGGAAAAACGGGCGAATTATACGAGTATATTCAAAAAATACACTGGCAAGAGACTGGAAGAGAGATCACCCGTAAAGAAGCGAAGCAGCTGATGTTTACCGTCTCATTCTCCTCTCATCGCTACTGTCCTGAGGGCAAATCAGTGCTGAAAAAGCACTTTCCAAGCGTCATACAGCTCATGGATGAATTCAAGAAGGGGATGATCCAGTTCTATGCCGCACAGGAGGCGTATAATGAGAAGCAAGCCCGTGATAAGGGCAATGCTTCTTTTGCTGTCATGCTGCAACAGACTGAGTCTCTGGTGTTTATCGACAAGATACTGGCTCAGTGTCACAAGCGTAAAATCAAGGCACTCAGCAAGCACGACAGCATCCTCTGCCGTGTATCTGACAAACATAAGGTCACCAAAATCATCTGCCGAGTCCTGAATCAGCTCTTTGGCCGCTACTCCTACAGCCTCGATATCGACGGCAGCGTCTTCCAGCTACGCAAGAAGCGCAAGACCAGACTGCAGCGCTACGTCGGCGAATTCGTCACTACCCTATTCGGCATCGTCCAGATGGACAATGGCCCACCCTCGCGCAAGCGGCATATCATGTCAAAACTACAAGATAAATGGCTGGCCACAAGCCCGCTGAGTGCTACTGGTGACGGTGATGGTGGGACTGCTATGCCGACTTCTGAGGAATATAGTCGGATTCGGAATCCGCGGATTAGGGAGTTGAAGAGGCGGTTTGGGGTGTGAGTTTACCTCTTCTTTTTGGAGTCGGAGGTATTTTTTTTCGTTCTTCTTCTTTCTTAATCAATCTATTGATTATCCTCCAGTGATTTTTTAGTTGATGCTTAATAGCTGATGACTGCATAATTTCAGAGGCTACATTTACATAGCTTATGTAATTACCCCAATATTTACGGCTATTTATTTTCTTTATTTTCGATCCTAAGTGAGACTTACTCTTGTAGATGCCATGTCTGTAAATCCAATCATCAACTTTATCGGTATCATTAGTAATTGTTTTATTCTTCTTCACGGCGATAGCTGCAAATCTTGCTCGTCGACCTATCAACCTCTTAGTCCTCCTATAATAAGCTGATATGCTCTTAGATCTTATTGTTATATTCTTACCATCATAGTTAAATCCAAGATATCCTAAAGGTAAGCCAGGAAACATAAAGTTATTCTCCATTAGAGTTGATGACCATACGCCTAATTTTTTTTCAAATGCGACAACTTGAGTTTTACTTTGATTGATATTGAGCTTAAGATTAAGCTCAAGAAAATCGGTCATTTCTTTTATTATCGATTGTGTATTGGAAGGATCGCATACCATTATTATGTCATCGCTATATCTTCGATATAAAGAACCCTTTTTGAAGGCAATACTTGAAAACTTTTTATCAAAATCCAACATATATACATTAGATAATGTAGCGCTTATTGGCGTACCTTGAGGAATACCCTTTATATTTCCATTATTATATTTAATTATGCCATTACGTGCTACTCGATCTCTAAACTCCTTACCATTCTTACAAAAACTTTTGATGTTGTGTTCTTTCAGATATTTAAATTTCTTTACTCTGAATTCTTTAAATTCTGAAATCAAATCACTGATTTCAACATAAGAAAATTTGGTTAGGGACTTAAACACATTATAATGACTCTTAGGCAATGTTGACGACTCATCATCTAATAATTTGTACCATAGTCTCTTTAATATTTTGTGATCTAATGAATCAAAAAACTTAGTTATATCTAAGCATATCGCATCTAATTTATCACTTGGATTATCACGTATGTAAGAAAAAACATCATAAGCGAAATCTATATTACACTTATTCCTGTTTTCTGTCTTCTCTATTCTGCGATAAGCAGTTACACTTTTATCTAATATTGTGTCTGACTGATAAACTAGGTCAAGTTTCTTGTTCAATAAATGACTGTAATATGCGTAAACTTGAGAATCTAAATGGTTGGCATAGTATATTTCTCTGTACTTCTTTGTCCATTTTCTTTGTTCACTCTTTTGTCCATTTGGTAAACGTACTCTTCTAAATCGACTATGAGCAATGGTATAATGAATTAGTGGATAGAACTTATGAGTGTCAACCTTATCACTAGACACATATGACCTAATAAATTCTTTATCGTTATATGAAAATTTAGGGCTAAAGTGAGTATATCTTCTAATCTTTAACCATTTGGAATCTTTCATAAAGTAGTATTGATAAGAGTAGACCCGGAGCTATCTTATCGAGCTAACGATCAACACATGTTAGCGTATTTACACCTTTGCAGGCGCCCCTTTCCTGGAACATAATAGTAGTTATTATTATAAAGATAATCCTCGCCGAAATGGCTGATATATCAAATCATAACATACTCTATATGGGTATAAATCCAATGCAAATGCAAATAATATGCAATATGATGAACTTAATGAACATACAGTCCAAAGCTGCCGTATATCGCAGCTATTAATCAGATATGACTCAAGTCTAGTTATACACATGCGTCAGACACCAAGGTCTACTCATATGGAAATATATACTAAATAATTCATTTCGGTCAGTTTTGGTCTATAATAGAATAGATATGAAGTAGAATTAATTCATATGCCAACTACCTCTCCCCTGCTCTCTCGCTTCTTGCTGCGCCTGAGCGAACAGCTCAGCATACTTCACATTAGGCGCTATCGTCATCGTCCTGGCCCAGCCAGCACGGATGATCTCCAGATTGAAGAAGGTACCATCTTGTAGATAGACATAGACGAGGTGTCTGCCGTACTTGTCCAGCTCAGTGACATCATAGATGATCCTGACGGTTTGATTCAGGAGCATGGCTTTGGTGAAGTCTGTGGCTTCTTGGTGATATGGCTCCGGGCGGCCATTACGCTTGCCTGTCTCAGGGGTATTTATGCCTATGGGGCGAAATTTGCGCTTTTCGCCATCGGCGTTAGTGCCGTGGAAGGTGTCGCCGTCAACAATGTATGTAATCTTAAAAGCTTCTCCTTCAGACAGCGACACCACCAGCCCTATCACTTCATGGTTTCCCTCGGCAGATGTCATTGAGACATCGGTTTGACTCACAGGGTGAGTCAAATTTGCTTCGGGCACGTCTACGATATAAGTGATCTTAAAAAGCTCATAGGATTGATCATACTGATCTGTGTCCAGTGATAGGTTTAGGAGTATGAATAGGATTAGTAGTAACTGTTGCACGTCTTATGGGGTGCTAAAGTTGTGCCAAGCGATTATAAGGCTAATCGTTCATGTCTTACCAGACGGGTCTTCATACCAGCCCACCCGGAGGCTGAGCCTCGGTTCCTTCACTATCAAACACCCATTTAGGGTATTTGATTCTGCAAGCGATCATTCAGTCATATTGATGAAAAAAGGAAGCAAAAAAATCTATGATCATTAATCTGCTCCGCATAATGATCAGGCAGCCGCCACTTTTACAGATAAAGATATCAATCGGAACAATCCTTGCACACTATTGCTGACTACTATATTCAAGTGACAGCACCTAATCACATCATCGGCGGCTTCACAGTCACAGGCATCTTTGCCGCCATCGGGGGGATCAACATCCTCCAGGACTATCGGCTCCTGCCCGTGATCCTGATCGGGGCACTGCTCCCAGACATAGACACGACCAAGAGTCTGCTGGGGCGCATGGTGAAGCCCGTGGCCACCATCATCAATCGGAAGTATGGGCACCGCACCATCACCCATTCGCTGATCGCACTGGTAAGCCTGACGGCACTCATCTCAGCCTTTCAAGCGGCATACTTTTCAGATATACCCATTGCTCAGGTCTTTGGGCTGGCCTATGCCTCCCACCTGCTGCTGGATATGGTGACCGTGCAGGGAATACCGCTATTCTATCCATTCAGCAAGAATCCCTGTGTGCTGCCGGGCAATCCTCAGATGAGGCTGCGAACGAATAGCCTGAGGCATGAGACGATGGCTTTCTGCATCTTCATCGTATCAGCGCTCTTCATGAAGCCACTCTTTGCGGATGGCTTCTGGACGAGCTATAATCGGCTCTTCGGCTCGATGCAGCATCTGGTGAGCGAATACCACAAGAGTGAGAATCTACTCAAAGTAGAATTTTCCATACAGCACGGATCAGAGGTGCAGCAGCACGTGGGGCTGTGTGTGGCAGCTGAGGGCAGTGAGATGACGATCATCACGAAGCAGAAGCAATTCGAGAGCTATCCGCAGGATGGCCAGCAGATCAAAGACATCTACCCTACTCATACCAAGTACCAATACAGATATGAGCCAGGCAGCTTTCATGACATCACGGTGGACTCCTTACACAGACTCTTCGCAAAAGGCAAATACACCCAAGTGGAAATCCAGGGCACCAAGCCCTTCTGGTACTTAGAGAAGCAACTCAAGAAGAAAGGCAGTACAGTAAAAATGGACTATCCGAACCGAATCCGCATCAAAGAGATCCAGAATGATGTCCAGGTAGAGTACGTCACCAGCCCCGCCATCCAGCACAAGCGAGAGCAGATCCAGCGGCTGCAGCGGCAGTACAGCTCCGCTATGGGCGACTATGCGGGGCAGCTGGCGTCCTATAAGGATTTAAAGCTGCGCATGGAGCAGACTACGGATCACATCCAGAAGGAGCTGCTGATGATCGAGTATCAGCAAGCCAAAGCACCTGCTCAGCCGAAAGCTGTGACTGATAAAATCAGCGCCTTAGAAAGCGATATAGAGCAGCTGAAGCAGGCTGATGGGCAGAAGTATCGTGAGAAGATGGAGGCGGCTGAGGAAGGGCCGCTGGTGTTGTCTGGGCATTATGTTAGGTTGGTTATTGAGGGGGTGGAGATGTGAACGGAATTATGATACGTGGCGTATCCCGAAGGGTATGCCATCGTCATCATGTATTAGGCATCGTTTTCTCCTTTATTTAATGTTGCTAAATATTGAAGTAGTCCTAACCATTTCATTTTGGGTTTCAATCTTACCAAATCAACTTTTTCAACTAAATCATAAATTGATTGGCCAAGTAGATAGTAAGTTGGTAAATAAAATATTGGTATTGAAGTTGTTGTGGCTCCCATACTTATAAGGGAACGTGTTACAACATCACCGACTGCCTTGGTTATTTCCTTGGTAGGTGATATGAATTTTGATATTTCTTCTGCTTCTTTTATTAGTTGTGTTGTATCAGTATTTGAATTTTCATTTATTGTTGAAATCAATTCTCTTAGCTGCTTTGCTTCTTGAGAATTTAGTTTTTCCAATAGAATTGTTGTATCCCAATTTGCATCAAATTTTGGAAGAGGCAATATGTTTCGACTAACTGATTCTATGAGTTCTTTTAGTACATTTTCATTTCCTTGTTCAATGTTCTCGCTATTTATATATTCATAAACTGGGCTTCTTAAAAGATCATCAGTTGGACAAATGTTTGGGTATTTTAAAGACAAAGCTCTTGCCACGCCGGCATTCATTCTTTCGAAATCGAAATTATTAGGGTTTGCATACCATCCATATTCATCAGCTAATGGATTTATCACTTCTCTAAATTCATTATTATCACATTCATTCATGGTGTCCAACATAGTATCTATATCTCCATCTTCAGCCAATGCTGATTGTAAGTCAATTTCTTCTATGTTTTGAGCTTCATTAAATATGAATTCTAATTTATCTGCTCCTGCAAATTGTTCCTGTTTCAGAGATTCAAAAGCAGCTGCTGTTGCCTTAGAATCATAAAGCCAATGTTCATTAGAAAATAAAGTTGACGGATTATTTATTATGTTCTTAAGGTAAGTTGGAGCTTTCCATGCCCTTCTACCTTTGTTCGCATTTTGATATACTGGAGTAAATCTTTCCCAATCTAAGATATAGCCCATGATGAGAGATGATTCCCCATTGATGTTCAAATTTTTGATAGTATTGTTATCCACTTTAATTTTATTTTTCAATTATGCCTAACGCCCAAATAGCTGGAATTTATCAAAAAGTTCCGGCTATTTCCGCTATGTGTGCACTTGTAAGAGTATGTACAATGTCTATTTAACTCAGTATTATAGAGTTAAACAACTCAATTTTATCCTCTCCTATTGAACTGTTGTGAATTTCATTATGCTTCAATATTTAAAGTAGGTCTCATTATTGGCCAATATATTGGAATCAAAAGACATAACTCAAAATATTTTAATCTCTTATCGGAACAATCCTTGCACTACCCCACTCTGGAAAGATGTCACAATGAAGGAACGCACATTACACATCCTATTCATTCAGCTTATCGGTGGGCTGATGCTGAGCGCTCAAAGCCTCACAGTACCTAATTTGCTGTCGCTGGAGCAATCTTTGGAGAAATTCCACACCATCGAGCTACAAGCACAGCTAAAAGCCTTAGAGCGCACGAAATCAGCTGGATGGAAAGATCTGCTGCCAAGTGTGGGCGTGGCCTATACCCCATCAGGTGCACCGAGACCTGCGGCTAATTGGTCACCCCTCCAGATATTGGATAGAAAAGAGAAAGAACACAAGCGGAAGCTGGATCGAGAATCACTAATCCTGTCCTACCAAATGCTGCTGACAGAGCGGCTGTACAAGCTGCGGCAGATCTACTACGACTATGAGATAGACCGTAAATCCCTGATCAATGATCAGGCGGGTGCAGAGATAGACCAGGAGATCTTCGCCATCACGGAGCGGAAGTACCAGGAGAATCTGATCAAGCCTTCAGAATATCTGTCAGCTAAGAAGGCACTTCATATGACTAACTCTACTCTGCAGCAGCAAGAAGAAGAGCTTTATAAGAAGCGTAATGCGTTGATGTATGAGGCTCGGTGGGAGAATTAAGTAATCCTCAGCGATATATAAGGTACTTAATAATGAGTAATCTTACTTACTATTGCTTAACGACGTCAATAAAATATCAGCTAAACCAAGAAATCCATCTGTTGAGACTATCACGCTCTCTAGCCATACTGGATAGTGGATCAGGCATCTGGTTTTTGAACTAAGAGTGATTGAAGTATTTGGTTTTATAATCTATGGTTAACCGCGTGCAGCTATAGTCAGATTTCAACTCTGCATGATAGCTCTCTGCAGTAGCTAACTGGCTACATATCGATAGTGTATTATGCTATTGAGATATCCTCTTCTCTGATCTTTACGGCTCCGATGATTAAGATTAAGAGACCTAAAGACATCAAGCCCCATTCTCCCATGGTAGGAATATTAGTCGCTGGAGCAACTGGCATCGTAACTCCTGCAGCCGTAAAAGGGAATGAAATATTCGGATCAGTCGGATCATAAGGCAAAGAAGCCAGAACGGTACCGTCACAAATCAAGAAAAACTCCTCTGCTGAGTTAGAAGAAAGGCCAAAAGAACCAGAAATGCTGACACAACCATAGGCAGGCACTGAGATCAGGCCTATCATGTCATCTTCGTCATCTGCTTTATCAGAACCAAAGGCTCCCGCCAGTGATATGATATCTGGCGAATCATTACATATGACTACATCATCAGTCCTTCCTTGGGGGTCTAAGGAGAATACATATAAACTGGTAACACTCGCGTCACATGGGCCAATAGGTGGCTCCTGCGCGCCAGGGAATATAGCAAATCCATTAGCATCAACAGCAGTATAAGTGATAGACAAGAATTCTGTCCCATCCATGCATGTTATTGTAAAGCTATCGCCTCCTCCACTAAACTTGAAACCAAGGTCAAGTTCATCTAAAGTGACACAGCCAAAAGCTGGTATCATGATATCAATGGTTATCGCTTGAGATGGATCACTGTCGACGAGCATAACGCCGATCAGATTATACTCATCAACCGAGCTATTACAAATCACAACATTATCGTCACCAGGTCCACTCGCATTGATGGATGATACATAGATGAAGCTGGTATCTGCTGGATCACACTGACTGTATCCTACGTAATTTATCATTACAAAAAGTAAGATGCATGCAGTCGCTCTAATAGCTGAGTATATCATATCAGGATTCGGTTTAAGTCCACTGCTAAGGTAGTAACATATATGACTATCATATTGAGAAAAAAAAATATATACATAAATATTTAATCGTTTACATTCAGCCGCTAGCGAAGATAATATCTGTGTTAGCACGGTATCATCATTCTAAGCATATGCTAATGCGCTTCATTCTTAACCGAACGCGATAAGTATCGATACTCAATATTAAGTAATCGTACTTATTATTACTCAATTGTGTCAATAAAATATCAGCTAAAACCCCTTAACTTACTTTGAAGAAAACCATCTGTAGAATCTGTCACGATCTCTACCCATACTGGATAGTGGTCTGACATTTGGTTCTTTCTCCAAGGATTTTTATAATATTTGACTCGATCTGCTTTAAGGTCTAAGTTCAACTTCTTGCCACCATAAGCTTCCTTCATCGATTTCTTGTATTTCTCTACATCCGATAATGGATAGACGTAGTCAAAGAAATTAAACACGCCAGCCTGATGGACATCCTGATCATTAGTGGCGATCTGAAAGTATCTATCTATATCGAAGAATATCCGATCATATGCTTCTGCACTGGAAACAGCCGTCTTTACGCCTTGTAGCGAATTCGCCTCTATAAAATCTGATTGATTCAAATAGCTAATCCCCTGCTGGTCTTTACTCTTGTATAGATTCATATCACCGAGCAGAATGGTATTCTTATTCCAGAGGTTATTTCTCTTGCGCTTATGATTGATCGCTGCTGCTAATAGCCTGATCTCTTCCGTCCTTTCTGCGACTGCCTTAGGCGTCTTACCTGGTGTCAAGTGTACATTGATCAAAGAGAACTTCTTCCACCCTGCTGAGAAGCCTGTCATGTAGGGAGATCTGCGCAGCTGCTTGACGGTAGAATTCTTAGTGAGATCATTCCAGAGGGTTATTTCACCAGCTATCCCCTCTGTTTTCACTCGATTGGTATTGAAGATGTAAGCTGATCTCTCGCTATTGCCCTTATTCCCCTCTGTGATGTCATTGACGATGTAGTCCCAGTCTGAACCAAGCAGCCTCATGATGATTTTGAGATCGTCTAATGTCTTCTTTACTTCTTGGACTGCTATGAGATCGAATCGGTTCAGTATCTCTGTGATGTAGAAGTATGCCTCAGGTAGCCGCTGATCCGTATGGCCAAACTCTTTGATATTCCAAGTGCAGATCAGTAGATTCTTGTCTGAGACCTTATCTGGGATTTCCTTTTCTAAGCCTTTGCGCAGCGACAGTAGGTTCTTGATGGTTCGCTTTTTATCTCTTTCAGGAAAGATGTTTTTGAATAGCAGCGAATAGGATTCTCGTTTGGGATCGCTGGAGGGACGCAGTTCGTTATACCAGGGCATATGTAGATTAGATTAGTGATTCGTAAGATAGTGTATCGGATAGGTCAGCATGTAACCTTGCAGGAATATAGAGTTATACTTAAGTCTAAGTACTTATAAGTAAAAGTAAGTATTATTGAGTATAGTTGAGTAAATATGTCCGTGGTTAGGCTTCTACAGAGGTTTTTTGAGCTTCTCTTTCTTTGACTTTCTTTAGATACTCGTCTTGGGCTACCCTATCCATTTTCAGGAATTTGGATATCTTTTTGTGATCCTCGTCTGTCGGTCTGTTCTTCGGATCACCTATGGTGCGAACGTCTAAGTCTATGATGTCTTTATTTTTTGCCATCGTAATATGTTTTACAAAGTCTATCAGCAGCGTCTTGTCTTATAATCATTAGCCCACCGCCAAAATGTATCGCGCCTAATGTTTGCTCATAATGCTCTATCAGAGCTGTCTTAGCCGTAAAGGCTACATTGCCTTCATATCCTCTTTCAAATGCGACTAAGCATACATGAGCGACTAAATTACCAGCTACCCCTAAATATACCTTGTTTTTACCATAGTTGTGCGGTGCTGTCTCAATCAGATTCATATAGACATGATCCTGCTTTTCTATCAGGCTCACGATGCCTTGAATGAGATCCGGTTCTTCTACAGTAATGAGCTTGAACACTTCGGTATCAGCCTGCTTCCACTCAGTGCGCCAGTCAAATAACCAACGATTTTTCTTGAGGACAAGTTTCAAATCAGCCCGCTCAATTGGGATAACTTGAGTCTTGAAACTCTTCTCACTATCACGGTGCTCGATGGAGTGAGTCAGTTTATCAATATGGAAACTAAGCATGTGCGCAGAAATGATTAATAATACTTAATAATACTCAATAGTAAGTAAATATAAGTATCTACTCTTTATAATGCTGCTTCACCAGAGATATGATGAACCCCCGATGAGTTTGTCCTCTGTCCTCTGCCGTCGCTTTCATCTGCTCATATAGCTCAGATGGAAAGTCTACAGATACCCTCACTCGCTTCTTTTTGGGCTTCACCTCCCCTACTTTTAGCTTTTCCAGTGCCTTCTCCTGAGCCTCTGCGGTCATTTCCTGAGTCGCTGAGGGCATTGCCTCTGTTTTCTGGGCATTCACCCTATCAGCAAGAGATCGTTTCTTCTTAGCCATCTATGAGCGTTTATTTTGGTTAATAATCTCAATTATTTCATCAGTCAAAGCTTCCACTTCTGCTATCGCCTTTTTATCGGTGTCCTCGACCACCCCTAATCCATTGGTGATACTACTACTGTAGATCACCCTTCTTTTGAGCGAAGTCTTCATCACATGGACATCATCATGCATATCGGCAATCTGAGTCACAGCCTCCATGACTTCAGCACTGATGTTACTGCTGCCCACTAAACCATTAAGCAAAGCATAAGCCTTGACATCGCCGCCGATATCGACTTTAAGTGATCTCACTTGCTGATATCTCGGGATATACTCCTGGAATGATTCAAGATCAAAAGCACTGGGCATAATGGGAATAATGATCGCATCACTGGCCATCACGATTCTGTCACCAACTTCTGAAAGGGTAGGGCGTCCATCAATCAACACGATATCGTATCGCTTTGATAATTCGAGAGCCTCTCGATTCAGCTTTTCTGCCTGAACTCTGACGACCTGAATGTGCTTGTATTCATCCTCTCGATAGCTGGCCCATTTCAAGGCAGAGAATTGACCTTCGTCGGCATCGACGATGCAAACATCATAGCCCTTATTAGCTAAACCAGTTGCGATATTGATGGTGACTGTAGTCTTTCCAGCACCACCTTTGGTGGTTGTTATTCCAATGATCATTTTTACTTATTATTGAGTAAAGGTACTCAATAATACTCACAATATGCAGTAAAACTTAAGATCTTGAAGGGTAATAAGAAGATCAAAATAGAAACCTGCTGGGGTTAAACGACTAAATAAAGTGTAAGAAACTATAGCTGATCAATACATAAATAGATACTCGATTTACTTGAATCTCTCTAAATCCAAATTCTTGAATTCTACTACATTTCCTAAATCGCCTATTTCCTCTTCTTTAGTTAATATGATAATATCCTTCTTATGTGCTTTGATGAAAATCTTGTCATTCGACTGTAATAATTGAAGCATAATCAGGTATTCAGATAAATTGGTGTACTTGATCCAGTCCGAAGATTTGCTATTTGCGAATATCAATTTCAAATATCCTGTGTTAGTTGTTTGGTTGTATTACGTTTTGTACGATTTGATTTCCATTATGCTTTTAGACTGTATGTGGTATAGATTCAAAAAAAGTAACCCATCTAAAAGAATCAATAGTCTTAGCAAGTTTTATAACTTACTCAATAATACTTACATATAAGTAAAAATACTTACTTATACTTATATGTGCTTTTACTTATAAATCACGAGTATCATTAATCAGTAATGTGATGGGCTAGTGAATCCGTTGAATTCTGCAAGCATAGTACACCATTGATATTCGTCAGAGATATTTCGCCTGTATCCTGTAACATCTGAAGCGTCAACATGACTTCCAGTTCACTGTTAAACCGCCACGGCTCAGTAGTGGCGCCGCTCTCCAATTCAAATGAGATGAACCAGCTATTTGCTTCTATGTCATATCCTTTTTTGTATGTCCGTACTTTCATTATCATCTAGTATTTATTTGAGATCGTAGATAAATGAATTCGTCTTTTCTGATTTACACAAACTTTCGCTTTCCAAAGTTAAAGATGCTACGTGCAAATAGCGCAAACAACATAAAGACCCCTCCGATCAAACGGTAAGCTCCCGTATCATCATCAAACTCTCCCCCCACATACCTGAGCACCATCAGACTCGATATCCCTATTACTATCGGCACACTCATATCAATCTCCTTCAGCGCAGCCGTATGCCTGATCTCCCGGATATGCTCTACACTAATAATCTGCTCCTTACTGAATCGCTCTACCAGCTCCCGGATGAATAGGGGATTGGCTCCCGTCTGATCATAGATGTGATTCTTGTAAGATTCTACATCTTCGATGCGCCTCATCAGTGGCTTACTCAGCTTCATGATCAGTTCGATGGCTTCCATCCGCTTGAGCGGACCGACCTCTAACTTTTGAAAGTTACTCAGGAAAGTCGCCTGGCTCATCTTCACTCTGCGAGCACACGCGATGATGTGAAAGATGTTCTTCAGCTTCTCCAGAGCCGTGACACCAGCAGCAGTGATGTGCGTCAGATCATCGATGAGTAGGGTATACTCATTGCGCTGAGTGACCTTCTCGATCATCTTGATCAGATTAGGGACACTGTTCTTCGTGATGACTTTATTGATATCTGCCTCCTGAGTGATCAGGTCTATGATCTTCTCCTTATCTCCATTATAGAGTTCTAAAAGAATATTGGATACAGTAGACTTGACCCCCTTGAAATCATCCAGCCGTAGGATCTTATCTCCCTGACACATCGCCATGATCTGAGACTTGCCAATGCCCTGCGGACCTGTGATGATGGTATTGATCCGCTTATGGTACAGCTCCATGAGTAGCTTTAGCTCTTCCTGTCTGCCGACATGTATCTGGTTGAAGTGTGCAGTCTCATTCAGCATGAAGACATTCTTCCGAGGAAATAGCCTGTCCTTTACGCGTTTGTAAACGCTTCTTTTATCTAAATTTCTGATGGCCACTCGCTTCTGCTGATCAGCTACATGTAGGTAAATCTCAGTTGTCTTAGAGGATGCATGACCCAGCAGATCCTGAGCCGTGCGGATGTCTGCCCCTTCCTGTACCAGGTCACTGGCAAAA
>CALFUK010000159.1 GCA_937929945.1 uncultured Saprospiraceae bacterium | reverse complement strand
AAAAACCAAAACCAGTCCCACCTATACTCCAAATTGAACTCTAACTTAATGTCACCTGCTTGAAAAAACGGCGGATCCTGTATCTCTAAGTAGCCTCCAGGCCCCAGCTCTCTTAGCTGCCAGGCTCTATTACTGTTAGGTCCACCCACAAAGAATTGGGACAAGTAAGGCACTGTCAGTAAAGTGCCATCGCTGGTCTTTCCGAATGGCACGACGATGCCAAAATCTGCTCGTGCTGCTATCTGAGAGGACTCACCGACATCTTTGTAGATTCGGCCGTCTAGTTCAAATTTGACATACTTAGCAAAATTAAATCGACCTCCAGGACCCAACTCCCATACCAGATCACTTCCAGAGAATAGATTGTATAACTTGTTAGTTAGAAAGACTTCCATGCCAGAGAACTCAATATTCCCTAATACACCCACCGACCGACCTCGATTATTCTTGGGACCCTGATAGAAATAGCTGAGGTCACGAAATAAGAATCCAGTCGACACATTATCTTCAAAGCTCTTAGCCAATAACTGATTGTCCACCAGGTTTCTGATTCTGAACTGCTCCGTCGGATTGAAGATGAAGAGGTTCAGTCCGAGCTGTCTTACCTTGTAGAGCTGAGTGTTATTCGGCTTATATGAGTAGCCCCAAGATGCATTGAAGGAGCTGATAGAGAAGTTCTGGATGCTCTTAGTGAAGTTATAACCCAGAGCAATATCTGTCCGTGCTTCTTCTTTCAGTCGCTGATAATTGACCCGAGGTATGATTTTGACTTTAGAGAGAAACTTGCCAAAGGAAAATAAATCCACCAGACGAGGTAGTTCTAAGGCATTATTGGCTCCGAATGACCACCGATTAGCTTGTAAGCTTGGGATCGTCAGCTCTACAGAACCATCCAAATTAAATGAATATTTTTCTGATCCTCCAAAAAGGTTTCTGTTTTGCAGGCCCGTAGATGCACTGACTCCGAATAGATTTTGCTGCACATCTGTCGCCCCAAAGGTGGAATAGAATAGATCTACGCCCGTTTCAGATATCCATTTGTGCTTGTGTGGTGAAAGGAATATATCAAAATCAATGATGGTGTCTTGATCGGGATTGATTCTCTCTTTGACATTGACGTATCTAAAGCTGCTCAGATTTGAGAGCGTCTTTTGAGTTTTTACCCGATTATTCTTAAGATACAGCATTCCTTTTCTCAGATAGATGTTGTTTTTAAGTTTATCTGGTTTGACGACGAAGTCATCACTCTTGCTGTAGTAGACAGTATGATTGACCGTATCAGTCAAATTGAAGTCAGGGTCGGTCTCAGAGAGATGCTCAGTATAGACATGGACCTCTCCGATGTAGTACTGCTGGTGGATAGAATCGGGTGGTGGAACCAGAATATTGAATTCTACATCCACTTGATAGTCAGCACTATCACCTACCATTTCGACATAATTACCTAAGAAATTAGCATAGCCCAGATTCTGAAGTCCTGAGGTGATCCTGGTTCTTTCTAATTCGAATAATTCAGCATCCAGTGGATCTCCGACTGTTATGGCGGGAAGACTAGCCAAGTTATTGATTTCCTTGACGATGTTATCATCATCGCTCATGATGTTATATGAGCGAATGGTATAGCGTCTGCCCAGATCCATGACATAGGATACGGTGGCCTGTTTTCCATCAAATTCGACAGCTGGTTTTACCTTGACATGGTAAAATCCTTTTTTGTTTTTAAGAAATTTTTCCATGGCTTCCGCCGTCGCTTCGGCTAGCGCAGCATCATAGAGTGTCAATGAGTCTCGATCAAACCAATTTTTAGGTGGCCATAGCTTTGGAGGATTTTGTTCTTGCTGGTACAATGATTCCAATTCAAATCGCAGAGCCTCTTTATTGTCTATTTTTTCGTCCGTCTTAAAGACCAGTTGGTTCTTGCGGAGTAGGTGTTGTTCTTCACTAATGACCTGACTTGTCTTACATGATGGCAAGATGATTGCACAAAGGAATATGATGTACAGGACTTTCGGTATTGAAAATCGATAAAAATTATTGATATGAGTTTGAGTCAGAGTCAAATTAAATTGGTCAGGGCATTAGGTCAAAAAAAGTTCAGGCAAAAGTATCAATATTTTACTGCTGAAGGTGATAAAATAGCACGTGATATACTGACCCACAAGACCTATGGTATCCATCAGGTATTTGCTCTTTCATCTTGGATCGAAGCGAATCAACTTTTGCTTCAAGCGATTCATGCTTCTGTCTTCGAAATCACTCCCAAACAACTAAAACAAATATCCTTCCTAAAAACGCCAAATGATGTTATGATCGTCTTAAAGATGCCGAAAGACGCAGATATGACGGCTGATCTCACTTCAGGGCTGCACTTCTACTTAGATGACATCAGAGATCCTGGAAATATGGGGACGATCATTCGCATTGCCTTATGGTTCGGCTTTGAGTCCGTTCTTGCTTCTCCATCGTGTGTCGATTTTTATAATCAGAAAGTAGTCCAAGCCACTATGGGCGCCTTCTTACATCTGCCATTGATCACAACGTCCTTAACAGCCATTGATATCCAACAACCAATGACTCTGGTCAGCACTGAAATGAATGGCGTAGATATGACGAAGCAGAAAGCTCTGCCCAAAGATGCCATGATTATCATCGGTAATGAAGGAAGTGGTGTATCGCAGGCTAACTCTGACCGCGCTGATCTGAAGATTAGCATTCCCTCCTTTGGAGAGAATGAGGGTAAGATAGACTCTCTCAATGCGGCTGTGTCAGCTGGAATTATAGCTTCCTATTTTTCTAAATAATAACCAGAAACCGTCAAGCTGTTTATATCCCCTTACCTGATGAATCATAATTAGCTCCTTGGGGTCGCAGACGGGTACTTATTTTGCAATCAAATGCTAAAAAGAAAATGATAGAACGCTGATCTCAGGGCCCTATCGCGTTTAGAGGTATTTTAGGACCTCTTGTTCCAGCGTATATCTTGGGTCGATAGAAGCTATATTGCCGTCTCGATCAATGAGGAAAGTCTTAGGTATACTTCTGACGCCGTACACAGCAGAAGCTGAGGAATCCCATTTTTTCAAATCGCTCACATGCCAGTCCCACTCCAGCTGATCCTGCTCGATGGCTTTCACCCATCTGTCTTTCTGCCTTTCTAGTTGATTCGGGATTTGATCAGCAGGGTACCGACTTCTGGTTCTGTTATCCAGCCCATCCAGTGAGACGCTTGCCACGGTGAATCCTTTGCTCTTATATTTTTTATACGTCTCTACGACCTTAGGATTTGCTTTTCTGCATGGACCGCACCAGCTTGCCCAGAAGTCGAGTAGCACCACCTTACCCTTCAGATCACTCAGGCTTCTTTCTTTACCATCTGGCCCAGCCATCGTGATGTCTGGTGCTGGCTTTCCGACTTTGATTAATTCATTCACCCTTCTCTGTGCTAATAGCTGTTCTAACTGACCGATGTATGAGCCGTATTGTTGAGTCATTTCTTCTGTTGCGCCTGCATTTGCCATTTTCTGTAGTACTGACTTATGTACCTCTGCATAGTTAGCATCATTTAAGCCCATGATCGCCATTGCAAAGGCTGCTATGGGGTTAGACTCTGATTTCACCTTTTCGATAAAGCCATCCAGTTTTAAGCTTCGATTTCTGAATTGATTCATAGTCGTCACAAAAGCAGTCGTCTGAGCGCTACCTTCTACACTATAGTCAAACTCTTGGAGCTTATTCAAGTCTCCTGAAATGCTGACCTTAGAGCTGAAGTCATCCAAGATGATATAGGCAGATTTTCTTCCTATACGGACCCTGTATATACCATCTTCGAGTCCCTCTGCGAATGGGATACTGAATTCACCGTTACTATTAGTTTCAGCTCTGCCTACCATATCATTGGTATTAGTCAGTGGATTCACCTTGTCCAGGTAGACATTCATCGTATTAGCTGAATCTATCTTTCCGGTGATGCCTGTCTCGACAGCACTGGGGCTAGCGCCGCAGGATAAGAGTAGAAATGTGACTAAGGTTATGGCTAGATATTTCATGGTTGTCATATTGAAGAACAAAAATACATGCTTAGAACGACTTAATCCACAAGTTGCTTGCTTAGAATCAGTCGATTCGCCTACAATTTACAATAGATCAAGCATATTTTACTAATCATATATAAAAAATCATGATATGAATCGCTTGGGATCTAGCTATCGAGGATACCCAGCTGTATGAATGTCCAGCAGAGCATTTTTCCATCATACATTCTGCTGTAACTTAAAGCTAATTCTGCACGTTATTAGGATATAACTTTTTATGATTCGATACCTAAAAACAACGATTTGCCTTCTTCTGATGGGCTTACTGCTGTGTGGAGCGGGACTGCAAGAATGGCGTAAAATCAAGATCAAACCCGCTGTGCAGAGATCAGGTGACCCTGGCCAGGGATTAGATTATCTTATGAATGGCGATTTCGTGGATAGTGGATTTCCGATCTCGCCCGAGTTTAATCTTTTTGGCGATGTGGGACATGATCAGCAGCTATCTCCTTTTTCCCGTATCTCAGTTGATGATGTGGAGATGATCGCGCCAAATTGCTTCCAGTGTCATGCAGACTCGCTCAATGGGGCATATATTTTGGGTCTGGGCAATACGAGCTTTGACTTTACGGTAGATATGAGTTTTGCGGCGCAGCTTATGGCTATCCAGCTGGTATCCATCTACGGAGAGGACTCAAAAGAACAACAGGCAGCCCAGCCATTCATAAGGGCACTGGCTGCGACTGCCAGCCATATCCAGACCGAAGTGGTCGGGGCTAATCCTGCCGATAAGCTGGCAGCTGTCCTCGCCGCCCATCGAAATCGAGATGATCTGACTTGGCAAGAAGAAGCGACCATGGAGATACCAGAGGAAGTAGTCCCAGCTGACCCACCAGCATGGTGGCTGCTGAAGAAGAAGCATGCTATGTTCACCACTGGAGTCGGGCGTGGCGATTTTGCTCGCTTGATGATGGCTTCTAGCCTATTGACACTTCAAGACACGGTAAAGGCCAGGGAGGTGGACGAACACTTTGCTGACGTATTAGCCTTCATTAATACGATAGAGCCACCGAAGTATAGAGGAGTGGTTGATCAGGAGTTAGCAGAGGTCGGTAGGAGCTTATTTGAAGAGCAGTGCAGCGGATGCCATGGCAGCTATGGCGATGATGCCAGCTATCCAAATTACCTGATTGACTTAGATCTCATCAAAACAGACTCCTTATTAGCATCCAGTAATTTTGCTTATCCAGCATTTACCGAATGGTATAACGATAGCTGGTTTGCTCAGGGTAGGCACAGGGCTTACTTGGAGCCAGGGCGAGGCTACGTGGCTCCGCCTTTAGATGGGGTATGGGCCACAGGACCTTACTTTCACAATGGATCTGTACCGACGATTTATCATGTGCTGCAGTCATCAGAGAGGCCCACGTACTGGTCTATGAATCGCTCATCTCACGCTTATGATCATGAGTACGTCGGTAGAGAAATAAAAGTAAAAAGCTACAAACAAGATAAATATACCTATGATACGACCATTCCTGGGTACGGTAACCAAGGTCACGAATTTGGTGATGAATTTACAGAGGATGAGCGCATGGCTGTACTCGAGTATTTGAAGACGATCTAATAGAGCTGCACTTTTAGTGTGCCTCCACCCACTTTCGGGCATTCACAAATGCCTCTAACCAGGGTGATACCTCATCCTCTCTACCTGCGACGTAGTGTGCCCAATTCCACTGAAAGATGGAGCGCTCTATGTGCGGCATGGTCACCAGATGCCTACCATCATCGCTTGAGATCATAGCTGCATTGAGGTCACTTCCGTTGGGGTTAGAGGGGTAGGAATCGTAGCTGTAGCTAGCGACAACATTATATTTGTCAGCTGCTTCGGGCAAATGAAATTTACCTTCTCCGTGTGATATCCATACGCCTAAGTTGGCTCCAGCCAGTGATGACAGCATGATAGACTCATTAGACTCGATATTGACTGAAGTGAACGCACTCTCATGCTTGCGCGAATCATTATGCAGCATTTTTGATTTCTGCTGGTGGTCAGGATTGATCAGGTCCAGCTCCACGAAGAGCTGGCAGCCATTGCAGATACCGATGGAGAGGACATCCTCTCTACTGAAGAATCGATCTAAAGCCTGCTTTGCCTTTTCATTATACATGAAGGCGCCGGCCCAGCCTTTAGCTGATCCCAGTACATCAGAATTAGAAAAGCCACCTACGGCACCTAAGAACCTGATGTCCTCTAAGGTCTCACGGCCAGTGATAAGGTCCGTCATGTGCACATCCTTCACATCAAAACCCGCTAAGTAAAGTGCATGAGCTAATTCTCGCTCAGAGTTAGATCCTTTCTCTCTGATGATCGCAGCTTTTGGTCTTGGAGATGAATGATCGATCTTAGGTAATTGACCAGAGAATGATTCAGGAAATTGGAACTGTAATGCTTGCTGATGGTAGTTTTCGTAACGCGCTTTTGCTAAGCCATTCGATGTTTGATTAGCATCTAATAAATAAGATGTCTCGTACCAGTGGTCTCTCATTTCTGCTATATCAAAAGCCATCTCTTGCTGATGCCACAGCTGGAGCATGCCAGAGTCCGTGACTTGGCCTAGCTTGATGCAGTCTATTTGTTTCTCCTTCAGGACAGCCTCAATGGATGCATCTCTGGCTTGGAAGATGATGCCCGCATTCTCTGCAAAGAGTAGCTTGATCACATCTTCTTCGCCGATGGCATTTAGATTGATGTAGGCACCTACATCAGTAGAGGGGAAGCAGCACTCGAGTAAACAGGTCAGGAGGCCTCCAGCGGAGATGTCATGGCCAGCGATGATCTGATCCGCTTTGATCAGATCTTGGACCACATTAAAGGCACGTTTGAAAAATGCATCATCCTTGATGGTCGGCGCTTCAGCACCGATGGCATGACGTATTTGTCCAAAAGATGAGCCTCCCAGATGGTATTCATCTTGCGACAGATTGATGTAGTATATCTCTCCATAGCCCAGCTGGAATACAGGCTCTACCACCTTCGATATTTCTGCACAGTGGCCTGCGGCGGAGATCACCACCGTACCAGGAGCGATGACATCACCGTGGGGGTATTTCTGCTTCATGGAGAGCGAGTCCTTACCGGTGGGGACATTGATGCCCAATGAGATGGCGAAGTCTGACACAGCCTTGACAGCGTCATAGAGGCGAGCATCTTCCCCCTCGTTTCTGCAGGGCCACATCCAGTTGGCAGAAAGTGAGACTGATTCCAGGCCTTTACTGAGTGGCGCCCAGATGATATTTGTTAGTGCTTCTGCGATTGAGTTTTTGGCACCTGCTACAGGATCGATGAGGCCACTGATGGAGGAGTGTCCTATGGAGGTGGCCGTACCGTGAGTCCCTTCGTAGTCGAGCGCCATCACGCCTACATCATTCAGCGGCAGTTGCAGTGGACCGCAGCACTGCTGCTTAGCTACTCTGCCACCCACACAGCGATCTACTTTGTTAGTGAGCCAGTCCTTACAGGCTACAGCTTCCAGTTGCAGCACCTGCTTCGCATAGCTTATGATGTCATCAGCGTCGTATTGGATTTCTTCATATTGGCGATCTATTCTTTGGTCATCTAAGATCGTCTTGGGGGATGAGCCGAAGAGGTCATTCAGATGGACGTCCATAGGTTTTTCACCCTTGTCGGATTCGAAGCTGAATCTGTGGTCCGCAGTGATTTCGCCCACTTCGTAGATTGGAGATCGTTCTCTATCGGCGATGGCTTTCAGCTGCGGATAGTCTTTTTCAGCGATCACCAGGCCCATGCGTTCTTGTGATTCGTTACCAATGATTTCTTTTGCGGATAGGGTGGGGTCGCCCAGCGGTAGTCTGTCTAGGTGCATTTTGCCTCCTGTATCTTCCACCAGCTCGGCCAGACAGTTGAGATGACCACCGGCACCATGATCGTGTATAGATACGATGGGATTGATGTCACTCTCCACCATGCCTCTGATGGCATTCGCCGCTCGTTTTTGCATTTCCGGATTGGACCTTTGCACGGCATTCAGCTCTATACCGCTGCTGAATTCGCCTGTGTCCGTGGATGAGACGGCTGCTCCTCCCATCCCAATTCTATAATTATCTCCTCCCAGAATCACGACCTTGTCACCCTCTTGAGGTGTGTCTTTCAGTGCTTGATCTCGCTTGGCATATCCGACACCTCCTGCCAGCATGATCACCTTGTCATATCCAAGCTGACGAGAGTGCTCCTGGTGCTCGAAGGTGAGCAGTGAACCTGAGATAAGGGGCTGACCAAACTTATTGCCGAAGTCCGATGCTCCGTTTGAGGCCTTGATTAATATATCAATTGGGGTCTGGTATAGCCATGGTCTAGCGGACATTTGTTCTTCCCAAGACTTACCTTTTGTAAGTCGGCTGTAGGCTGTCATGTATACCGCAGTCCCTGCTAATGGCAAGGATCCCTTTCCTCCGGCTAGGCGGTCTCTGATCTCACCTCCAGATCCAGTCGCTGCGCCATTGAAGGGCTCTACTGTGGTGGGAAAATTATGGGTTTCCGCCTTCAGGGAGATGACAGAGTCAAAAGGTTTCTTCTGATAGTAGTCGGGGATGTCGGCTCGCCCTGGAGCAAACTGTGTGACCTGTGGACCTTCGATGAAAGCCACATTGTCTTTGTACGCGGAGACGATTGAGTTAGGGTTTTTCTCTGATGTCTGCTTGATCATTTTGAATAAAGAAAGCGCTTGTTCTTCTCCATCGATGATGAATGTGCCATTGAATATCTTGTGGCGGCAGTGCTCGCTGTTCAGCTGAGAGAAGCCAAACACTTCAGAATCTGTCAGTGCTCTGCCTAATCGATCGGCCAGTAGGGACAGATAGGTCACTTCCTCATCACTCAGAGCCAGGCCTTCTGATTCGTTATAGCCTGCTATGTCTTGGATGTATTTGATCGGCTCCACGTCTTGGTTGATTTCGAAGATCGCCTGAGTCAGTTTCTGGTATTTCTGCTGCAGCATAGGGTCAAAGGGACTATCAGCTTGCAAGGGGTAGAAACATTCTATGCGCTTGATGCCATCGATGGCCATATTCTGGGTGATCTCTACCGCATTCGTACTCCAGGGCGTGATCATGGTGGCTCTGGGGCCTATGCATGCTGCATCCACAGCATCATCGGAGATCAAGGGCTCGTCACCGAAGAGCCATGTGAGCTTAGAAATGTCGTCGCTGGATAGAGTGGTGGTGGACTGAACTGCGTAAATGGAGATTGTAGGATTCCCGAAGAATTGGATCATAGAAAGCTCGTATTATCATCAAATTACAAATGTCTGTATTTATGATTGAATGCCGTCGATCTCGAGCTATTTAATATGAAAGATATTCTTAATAAACAAAAGAACCCCTCCGAGCAAGACTGATCAAGCAATCTACTCAGATGGGGTTCCAAAATTAGACAAACAGTCTAAAAGGGTGTCAGTTATTCATGGTCATCGTATTAATAGATGACCTCAGTTTAAAGGCCTATATCTTAAGTCTCTGATCCAGAGCACCATGTGACCACCTAATTGAATCATGAAGATTAGGTGATCTTTGGTGCTACAGGCAGATTCGCTTAAAGGTGTTAATCAGAGATTGATTTGACTCAATCATGGGTTACCACATTGGTTTGAGGCAATTTATAAGCAGTATAAGGGTAGAATCGATTAAAGCAAATGATCTGTGTGATAGTTAAAAAAAGGCGTAATGTTATGCAAAGGTTACAGTCAGGTCAGAGTTCAGTGATCATCCTTACTGACTGGATGTATTTTAATTGTTTGTTTATTAGTATAATGTTGTCTTTATCAATATATAATCAAAGCAGCTTCTGACTATCCGAAAGTCTGTGAAAACACGAAGAAAGTAGCCATAGCGAAAATGCTAAATAACTGAGCAGTGTGAACAAATTTGTCGAGAGAAAGTGTTTTGATATGATTCATTTTAAAATTTTTTCTGAGTTAAGAACTTTAAAATGACGCTTGATTTCGATAATAAGACATTGCATTAAAGGATAAGCCACATATTATCTACATCTTTTTTTTTGTGAACGTGACAGCGTTGATTTAATTTAGGTATAATATTTTACTTTAAATCACTGATAAAGAGATGATTATGTTCTTATTTCGGCGCTTGTTACTATTTGCAATTTATTTGTTATCACAACTAAATGGACTACACATGAGCTACAAGACGGTAAGAAGATAGACTTGAGCAGCATTGATTTAGCTATCACTTTAAAAATTTGTGGAGTTGGTGCAAGTATTCTTGTAGCCTATACTGGCCGAATAGATCAAATGCCAGCAGAAACCCGCTTTGCAATGTTAGACCAGTAGCTGTGCCAAGGAGGTATGTATTTTCTTGACTGATTAAGCAAAGGACGATTAAACCAAAGCCAAGCACGATGCCGCTCATTTCGAGAGTCCTCATCTTATGAAAGCGTAGTTCTTTCTCTTGTATGCGGGGATACTCTATTGATCTCAGGAAAGAGTTCGTATCAGCTTCGTGACCAGCTATACTGTTCTTATACCGCTTCACGCTTCGGAGTATCCTGGTCAGGCCAGCTATGATCTGGTAGCTACCGAGCAGGCACACACCGAGCATGATGCCTAGACTGAGTGATGATCCAGAAATCAGATAATAAGCTAAGCCCATACTGGCACTCACAGCCCCAAAGCACATGAGCGCAAAGCTGCTGACTCGTTCCGTCCGATAATATTTGGTGATGTGCTCTTCGATCATCGGATGATAGTAAAGTCCTCATAAGGGTTTAACTGAGTATCAATCACTGTGCAGCTAGAGACTACTGCCGCTGCGGGACCATGCCCACACCAAGAGATTAGCTCTGATAATTGTCTCTGAGTGCCTTCAGCATGAACCAGCACTGTGCCATCAGCTTGATTTTTGACCCAGCCAGAGACACCGATGTGCTTAGCTTGCTCCACAGTCGAGGCTCTATAATAGACTCCCTGCACTTTTCCAGATACCGTGATTAATTTTGCTGATTTCATTACTTGGTCTCAAAATATTCATATTTGGCAGATATTCTCGCACACTTTGAGCATCTTTAGAAAGTATGTGAGTGATCAGTATCATGCTGGCCCTTATACTGTACATAATGTAAGACTATCAAAAAGACTAATTTAAAAATCCTAATCATCAGATACGGTGCGATCGGTGACTTAATCATGATCAGTCCTGCCATCCGCTGTCTGAAGCAGCAGCTCAGCTCTACCATTCACCTCGTATGCAAAACAGAATACAGTGCGACGGTGATGCATAATCCTCACATCGATAAGGTTTATACACTGGGATCTAACTGGCCGCATCTCATGGGGCAGTTAAAGTCGGAGCAATATGATCTGATCATTGATCTACATAAGACGATGCGATCCTTCCGAATGAGAACAGGATTAAAAGCCCCTGCAATTAGTTTTGATAAAAAGAGCTTGTCTCATCGCCTTCATATGGTATTACCTGCATTTGATTTAGCAGGAGAGCATGTCATTCATCGGATATTTGCTGGCCTTAAGGACTTACGCTTAGTTGATGATGAGATAGGCATGGAGGTATATATAGATGATGCCACCGAACAAATAATAGAGCGCCGACTCAATGATCTAAATATGCAGCAGGGCTATACGGTCATAGCCTTAGGTGGTTCTCACCCGACGAAGCGTGTCCCAGCAGCACTGGCAGCTGAATACATCAGCGCATCCCAGGAACATATCATCCTGCTAGGTGGCAAGGATACCATTGATGAGGCTAGGGAAGTCATGGATAGAGCCAGTCGCTATGTCCACAATGGAGTGGGGCAATACTCCCTTTTAGAATCATTTGCCATTGTCAAAAGATGCGGTCATATCATTACCGGAGATACGGGTCTCATGCACTTCGCCGCAGCTGCTGATAGAAATATGGTGGTCGTGTATGGTAGCACCTCACCAGCGTTTGGGATGTATCCATATTATGGTAAGCATGCCTCAGGTCGAGCCCATTATTTATGCCCTGATCAACTCGGCTGCTGGCCTTGTTCTAAAGCTGGTCGGCCGACATGTCCGAAAAAACATATGAACTGCCTGCATCAATGGAAAGCAGAGGAGATCATTTCTAAGATAAACAAGGAGCCTAAGCGGAACTCTCAAGCCTGATTCTTGTTTAGTATTTTGAGTATCACAATAAAATCAATTTTCACATATAGAAACTAAATAAGCATGACGCAAAGGAAAAATCCATTTGATTTTGGAAAAGTAAATTTTATGAAGTACGTGATCATCGGATTGGTCTTGTTCTTCATCTTCACACTACTGACCAGTACCACATTCATCACCATACCTGCTGGTAGCAAGGGGGTAGAGTTCAAGCGATTCGCAGGAGGTATACAAAAAGATAAGGTGTATAACCAAGGATTTCACGTGGTGATGCCTTGGAATGACATGATCGTGTATGACATCAGAATACAGGAAGGACAGGAAGAGATGGACGTACTATCTAAAAATGGACTGACCATACAGGTCGACTTATCATACCGATACAGACCGATAGACACCAGAATCGGCCACTTACATGATGAGATCGGGATAGGCTATGCGGGTAGAATCATTGAGCCAGAGATCAGGTCTGCGACCAGAGAGGTCATCGGGAAGTACCTGCCAGAGGAGCTCTACTCCACTAAGAGAGAAGCCATACAGTCAGAAATCTATAATCAGACCAAGGACAAGATTGAAAAAAATGACATCCTACTAGATGCAGTCTTGATCAGATCTGTACAGCTTCCAGAAAAGCTAAAGGCTGCCATAGAGCAAAAGCTACAAGAAGAACAACTGGCATTTCAGTTCGACTTCAAGCTGGATAGAGAAAGAAAGGAAGCAGAAAGAAAGATCATCGAAGCGCAAGCCAAGGCAGATGCCAATAGAATCCTAAATGCGAGTCTGACCGATAAAATTCTCCAAGATAAAGGAATAGAAGCCACCCTCGAACTGGCGCAGTCACCAAACTCCAAAGTGGTGATCGTCGGCGGAGAAGGCGGAGGTCTACCGCTGATATTGGGTAACTAATATAGAGTTCACATCGATATAAAAAAGAGCATTCTGCCATCACTGGTAGAATGCTCTTTTTAGTTTAAGTAGATGCGAAGCGTGGACTTCTGACTATGGTTTGACCACGTTACGACCTGGTACCACGATGGCGTCTATCTGACTTAGTTTGATCATTTTATTCAGTTCAGGTATTGCCTGACTGGAAATCTCCTGATACTTCTGTAGCTCGATATCGATGAGTTCTTCTAGCTCGGCTTTCAATGCGCTGGACTGGCTTGTCGGCGCATAGTCACTCATGCTGGTCAGCGAGTTGAGGTGGGCTAATTTATTAGTGAGCCTGATGGGAAAATTCAGTGGATCTTGTCGACTCTGATTTTGGGTCTGGTATAACTCTTTTTCAATATCAGTGAGCAAGGAGTCAATGTTGCCAATCTGCGTGATGATCTCTGGATTATCTTTTACAATTGACTTATAAGCTCCCATCTGGGTCTTTAAGGTTCTGATGTCCTCTATGGTTTGATGAGCTTCAGTTACTTTCTGGTTGATCTCATTGATAAAAGTGAACTGTGCTTCGTAGTCAGACTGCGGAATATCCAGTCTTGGATCAGCCATGATCTTGAATTCTGCTACTTCTGGCTCAGATCCATTTTTGCTGAGTTCTATGGTGTAATCTCCAGGCACCGCCTTAGCACCATTGAGCGATCCCCACCACATGATCATGCCATCAAATTTCTTGGCGTCAGGATAGGACAGATTCCAATTGAACTGATTAGCGCCTTGCTCCACTTCTATTTTGTCGGCCTTTTCCTCTGCCTTGTTAGAATAGCTTCTGATCAATTGGCCTGCAGCGTCCTTGATGCTAATGGAGATGCTATCATCCTCATCCGAGAAGTCTTTCAACATGTAATTCACTAGCACACCACCTGGAGGATTCTTACCAGCACCTTGCACACCTTTGCTTTGGTAACCAGGATACTTATAGATATCCATCGGCTCGAATACGTGGATGTCTTTATTGGCTATGTCATTGCTCAGCTGGTGGAGGACTGTCAGATCATCTATGATCCAGATGCTTCTCCCTTGGGTAGCTGCGATCAGATTATTGTTCTTGATGGCTAAGTCCGTGATTGGCACGATCGGCAGATTCTGCTGAAAGGGGCTCCAGTTATTTCCATCGTTGAATGACACATACATGCCTGACTCAGTACCGGCGTACAGTAGCCCTTTCTTGGTCCTGTCAGCCCTGATGGCTCTGGTGAAGTGTTCATTAGGGATACCTGTCACAATTTTTTTCCAAGTCTTGCCCCAGTCATCAGTCTTATACAGATAGGGCCTATAGTCACCCGCCTTATAGAGAGTACCAGCTACATAGCAGCCTGCCTCATTGTGCGGGTCTGGCTCTATACAGTTGATCATCAGCCATTCTGGCTTATTCTTGGGAGTGACATCAGTCCAGTCTTTACCACCATCTCTCGTCAGGTGGATAAGGCCATCATCTGACCCTGCCCAGATCACGCCTTCGGTGATGGGAGATTCGTCGATGGCAAATATGGTGCAGTAATATTCTACACTCGTATTGTCTTTAGTGATCGGACCTCCAGACGAGCCTAATTTAGTAGGGTCATTTCTGGTCAGGTCAGGGCTGATGATGTCCCAGCTCTGACCTTCATTAGTGCTCACATGCAGATGATTAGATGCTGTGTACAGTTTATTGGGATCATGCTTAGAAAAGAAGATGGGAAAGTTCCACTGGAAGCGGTACTTCATACCTTCTGCGCCGTGGCCCATTGGGTTGTCAGGCCACACATTGATGGCTCTGGATGTACCTGTAGAATGATCTTTTCTGGTCAGGTATCCATCATAGCTACCACCGTATACGATATCAGGATTTTTAGGATCTGGAGCGATGTGTGCTGACTCTCCTCCAGCAGTGGTCTCCCAGTCAGATTCTGTGATTGCGCCTCCCGTAGATCGGTGTGATATCCTCAGCGTGCTGTTATCTTGCTGTGCTACGTATATTCGGTACGGGAAGTGATTATCAGTCGTCACGCGATAGAATTGTGCTGTGGGTTGATTGTGATAAGTTGACCAGGTACCACCTCCATTGACTGACACTTGGGCGCCACCATCATCCCCTATGATCATGCGCTGATTGTCCTCTGGAGCAATCCAAAGATCGTGGTGATCACCGTGTGGGGCTACGTGTGGTTCAAATGTCCTACCACCGTCCTTGGACTTATGGTAGCGTACATTCATGACGTATACGATGTCTTCATCCTGCGTGTCTGCATAGATTCTAGTGTAGTACCAGGCTCTTTGTCTTAGTGCACGGCTGTCATTGAGTTTGGTCCAGGTCTCGCCAGCATCGTCAGAGCGATATACACCGCCATCCTTATTTTCTATGATAGCCCAGACTCGATCTGAGTTGAGCGGAGACACTGTGACGCCTGAGATACCCCAGATGCCTTCTGGCAGTCCTTTGTTACCGGTGATCTCAGTCCAGGTCTCGCCACTATCCGTACTCTTCCAGAGCCCAGAGCCTTCACCTCCGCTGGATAGCGAATAGGGCGTCCTTCTGATGGTCCAGGTAGAAGCGTATAGATTGCGCGGATTATTAGGGTCTATGATGAGGTCCACCGCTCCTGCATCTTGATTAGCGAAGAGCACTTTTTTCCAATTTTTACCACCGTCCACAGTTTTGTAGACACCACGCTCATTACTTGATTTATACAGATCCCCCATGACTGCTGCGTAAGCGATGTCACTGTTCTGAGGATGGATTCTGATGCGAGCGATATGTCTTGATTTATTTAGGCCCATGGAGCCCCAGGTCTTACCTCCGTCCGTCGTCTTCCACACGCCATATCCGAAAGAGACATTACCCCTTACCGTCTTTTCACCGCCACCCACATAGATGACATTATTGTCTGATTCGCTGACGGCTATGCTTCCTATGGAGCCACCGAAGTAGCCATCAGATATGTTGGTCCAGGATTGGCCGTTGTCATCCGTTTTCCATACGCCTCCGCCCGTGGAGCCCATATAATAGAGGTTGGCTTTGCCAGGGACACCAGTGACAGCGCAGCTCCTGCCACCTCTGAATGGGCCGATATGCCGCCAGTCGAGTGACTCATATAGTTCGGGATTAATGGTCTCAGTATTGGTCTGTGCTGTTGAAAATTGGACAGCTGCCAAGAAGAAGAGGAGGGTAAGAATATTTTTCATCAGTAAAAGCTTAATTTATGATCAAAAGGTAGGCAATCAAACGCAATTCAAATGATTTCCCAGAGATAATATTTCATAGTCACTGATACCTGAGAGTGTATTATAATACCAATCCGACCTGGTGGAATTAGGTGCGTGAGCGTTGAATCGAATTTATCCAGAAGCTGTCAGCTGCAAGCTTATATTGGCTTAGTGCATATCATCGGGCATAGCAATAGCCAAACTGTAAGACACTACTAAGAACATTTATCATACTGGGTGTTATTTGAATACAGTAAATTTACTGCTGTAATTGTTATAGATATCGATCATCGTGACCGATCGTTAGAGCAGTAAGTTCAGATATTGTCGTGATCATTTAGGCCTAAAAATTTAACATTAGATGAAAATCAACTTAGTATTAGAAAAAGCAGAGTGCATCAATGAGATCAATACGCTCTTGCAAGGCCTGCCACTGACTAATTCTAAAATGAACGTGAATGGTGCCAATTTGGAAATCAAGCAGATATCAGTCATGGGATTTTCAATGGAAATGAGGCGTTTGAAACCCACGATATCAATCGCATTTGAAGTGACTAAGAAGACCATGCTTGCTAATCTGGTGGGTAATGGAATTGTATCTGTGACAGGGGATATCACTTACGACATCAGCGAAGAATTTATCTTTTCTGGAGATTTTAAGTACTACAGCCACAGCTGGATCGATAGCCCTGATGTTAGCATTGGGGGGATTAATTTTCCTGTGAAGTCCATTGTGGATGGTATGATCGAAAAGCAAACCGCTAAAATAGAGGGGCTGATTAATCAATATCTTTCGGGGACAGATCTAAAACAGTGGATTAAGCCTTATATCCATTTTCTACAGCAGCAAGTGGAGCTGAAGCATTCCTATGTTACCATAGATGCTATACCCACTGCACTGCGCATAGACAAGGTGAAAGATAGTGCAGATGACGTTCAGATTGAGGCCATTCTGATCGCAGAGGCTGCCATTAACTTTGGTCAAAAGAAAGACCTCACGGAGCAGATGCCAAGGCTCTACTTAGACCCGACCGCTATCTAATGAATCAGGGAGTGCAGTCCGATAAAGGTCACAGCACCTGCTAAGAAGCCTATGGCTGCTAGCCATCCTATTTTCTTAAGGTACCAGATAAAATCGATTCTCTCCATACCCATCGCAGCGACACCAGCAGCTGATCCGATGATCAGCATACTACCACCCGTACCCGCAGAGTATGCGATGAAGTGCCACAGCCGATGATCGGTGGGCTCTGTATACATACCCATCGTTCCAGCGACTAAGGGTACATTATCTATGATAGCAGAAAAGACCCCGATGAGTATTATGACAATATCTTGATTGGGGATACTCGCCTCTAAGAATTTAGCCAGTTTCAGTAATACACCCAGTGATTCTAAGGAGGCTACAGCCATGAGAATACCCAAGAAGAAAAGGATGCTGGACATTTCTATGCGGGAAAGGGCAGTATGTGCCGAATAAAGATGCTTCCGCTCTTCGTCAAAGTCTTCTTCTGGATGGATGTATTCAGATACGAGCCAGACTACACCAAGACCTAACATCATACCGACATAGGGTGGTAAGTGTGTCGCAGACTTGAATACAGGTACAAAGACCAGCGCTCCGATACCTACCATGAGCATGATCCTGCTGCTGAGTAGTTTTTCTTCTTGCAGATCTTTATCTAGGTTTCTGTCCTCTGGAGGCGTGATGTTCCCTTGAAACTGGGGCAAAAAGCTCGCTACGATAGCTGGCACGGTGATACAAACTATAGAGGGTATCACCAGATTCGTGATTAGCCCGAGCGTAGAGACCTTATTTTGGATCCAAAGCATCGTCGTTGTCACATCTCCTATGGGAGACCAAGCTCCACCAGCATTCGCTGCGATGACGCCAAGACTGACGAACCATAGCCGCTCTGTTTTATCAGGCACTAATCGCCTCAAGAGTGATACTAAGACTATGGTAGAGGCCAGGTTGTCCAAGGTGGCAGAGAGAAAGAAGCCCAGGATACAGATCAAGAACAACATCTTTTTCTTACTGGTAGTAGTGATCCGATTGGTGATCACCGCGAATCCCTTATGGAGATCTACGAGCTCTACTATCGTCATGGCACCGATGAGAAAGACGAGTATTTCGGCCGTCTTACCAATGTGGTGCAGCAGAATGGGGCTCAGCCATTCGTAGTAGTCTGCATCTGCAGGAATATCGTGAAAATGATGATCGAGTACTGGTAAGTGCCCTAATGATACTAAGGCCCAGCAGAGTGCCGCCATTAGTAATGCAGGTACTGTCTTATCTAATTTAAGGGGATGCTCAAATACGATTAGTACATATCCTAAAATAAAGCAAAGTATTACACCTATCAACATCTCAGATCAAAAGTTTAAGTTGGGTTTCAAAAAGCGACACGAAGTCCTTCTATAGCCAGTTTAAAAAATGTTTTAGTGAGGAAAGATAATAAACTTTGTCACTCAAATGAAGACTTAGCCGCGTACTTGGTATGATTTTATTTCTACATGATGGACTCAATCTTTAGGCTCCGGCATTTTTCGTATTGGAGTAGCCTTTCTTTAGAAGGAGCTCCACCACTTTTTTGCGCTTATCTCCCTGGAGTACGATCTCTCCCTCTTTATAGGCTCCTCCTACGCCCAGAGATGATTTAAGCTCTTTGGTCAGGCTGACGAGCGACTGCTCATCTTCCTCTATGCCTTTAATGACTGTCACAGTCTTTCCGCCTCTCTTTTTTCGTTCTAAATAGACTCTGACGACATGTACTGATTTAGGACTTGTCTCTGTCTCAGCTTCGTCTGCTATTATATCAGGGGCATTTTCTGGATTGCCTAATGATTGAAAGGCATCCCATGATAGATTGACTGGTTTTTTATCCTTGTCCACTATTTTTGCGTTTGTGAGTGTAAATATAAGCGTTTGTCGCTTAGTTAAAGGACTCAGGTCTTTGCATACTGGCGTCTTTATTTTCTGACATCTTTGGCTGGTGCTCAGCTCATATTCAGCCGCTCGTCTATGGTGATGTCCTCGGTCCTGATCAGCTTTATCTGTCTCATATCTTCGTGTTTGGGATTGATCACCCAGTTGTATTCTTCTCTGATCACTGCTGATGGCACTAAGAGCAGGGCTGATCTTTTTGCCTTATGCCAGTCATGTCCGATGGATTGGCATTCTTTGTAAGACTCTTTTGTGCTTTGATACCATTCCTCGGAGAGTTCGCGCTGATGGACCTTATGAGGTGAGATATAATCAGGTGCCTGGATGACCATCACTGAGAATCTCTGATCAAACATTTTTTGACCTCGGTGCACCATATTCTCTAAGCATGCTAAAGAACGAGATGTGGAGGCATAGATTACAGGTAGGTCTCTCGGATTCCACCTGCCAGGATAGGTAGAGGCATGCAGCTCTTGCGCATACTTAGCTAAGGTAATCCGATACAGCTCCATTATATGGGATAGCCTAATGAGATGCGATGTAGCTCCTCATTGATGTAGTCTATTCCTGTGGAGGTATTCAGGTATGCAGCGGGGGCTACAAAATCCAAACCAACAGCAGGCTCATTGAGCCATTTATTGAATGACTTAGCATGACTGAATATTTCTATGCCAGCATGGTATAGGTGTATTAGCTTTACAGCTATTTCTGATATTCTCTTAGGAAGCTCCAAGCTCTCTTGCTTGTATTTGGCGAGTGTCTTGGCATTGAGCTCGAAGACTGACTCTGCCAGAAACTTTAAACTCAACTCGCTGATACCGAATAACTCACCCAAGAGCTCTGATGAATCATGGTGTCGATTAGAAATGGATTCTAAGATTTGGTGGTGGTCTATCTTGTCTTCAAGCAAGATATGAGAAGCCTGCACTCCGTACGCTGCTATAGGCTCCTCTACGGCTGAGCTGGTATGATGATAGGCACCTAAGGCATCTTTAATCGTAGAGAGTGGTAGGGATAAGGATTGTGATAGATGAGTGGCTAATGCAAGATCCATGTATTTTTACATTTAGTACACACCAAATTTACGCATTTATATTGGGTTTTCAAATATTTTCATTTTTTTTGACATCTCCTCTGCGCATTTTGGCATATTCGAAATCTTTGGCTCCCATGGCCTTGATCAAGTAGTTTTTAGCTGCTTCTGGCTGTAGAGTGTCTCCACAGGTGAATAGATCTACAGCAGCAAATCCATATTCTGGCCAAATATGCACGTTGAAGTGGCTTTCGGCTATGACTATGGTGCCAGAGATTCCGTGTGGTGAAAATTTATGGAAGCTCTTATTGATCACCGTCGCTTTCGCTATTGCCGCAGCCTTCAGCATGGTTTCTTGCAGCTGTGGGATGTCATTCAGCATGTCTGCATCACAATCAAATAATTCTAATATGTAATGATTACCGAGAAATTCAGGTCTCATCTATCGTCGTCTTAAAGTGGGGGATGAACTGACAGTCATCATCTATGATTAATTTTTCTCCTCTTCTGAATGAGATAGCAGCTGCATGACCATTTACATTGAACATACCCAGCTGATAGTACTCACCGTATTCATCCTTGTAGAGCTCAGCGAATTCTTGATAGACTTTTTTGAAGTGACCAAAATCACCATCCGTTTTTTCAATGCTGTCGCCGCGCTCATCAAAGATGGTAATGTTCTCCCCTAATCTACCAAAGCTTCCTTTTTCTACATGTTTGTATCCACGAAAATCTTTAGCATTTAGGGAGGATCTGAGTAAGTACGATTTTCGATGTAGCTTGCTCACATAGTCTAAAAATATCTTGGACTGATACACGATAGAGTAGGGAGGATTCAGGACGTATAGGAGGTCATTCGTGATCAGGTTATGCAGTACATCCAGCAGACCCGGCTCTTCAAAACAGATGAACTCCCAAGGCACCATCTTATATAAGAAATCAAATTTAGCTGATTCTCCATTACCGATATCAGCGAACATACCTTCATTAGGAGCGAACTCGATGTCTGGCAGATCAGCATATGCCACTTCGAAGCCTTCCATTGCCGCAGCATTTAAGATTAGGCCAGCATTACTTGCATCCTCTTCAAATCTTAATGAGGTAGCTAATAAAGATTTATGACGGTTACCCTCAAAGATAGAGAGTCGATTGAATGCGACTTCCAGTAGTCTATACAATGAGTTAAACTGGTCACCACTGTGAAATGCTTCCTGAATGATAGAGGACTCAGGTACCATCGTAGGCGTATCAGCATTATATTCCAGTAGTTTGAGCGGGAGTCCTTCGAGACCTCCAGCAAAATCAAATCTTCCGATCAGATGAGTCTGCTTTGCTTCAAATGAATAGCAGATCAAATCAATCATCTTATCCGGAAGATTCAGAAACTTGAAGTTCTTGTCGCTACCAGATTAGAAAGCTGATAGCATCAGACAGTTTTCCATCATCATTGGTGTCTATTTAGCATACATGGGTCTGGGTTCCTTTTTTACAAGATTTATTCATCGACGATTACTACTCAGCTTTATTGTGGTAGAGCTCATTATAGGACTCATCGGCGCCTTGTCAGTCCCACTGTGCTATCTCTATTTTGCGCAGAGTGATGTGTCTGGCTACCAATTCTTTGTACTCTTTTTAGTCTTTATCATTGGAGCTTTGACTGGCTTCGAGATACCTCTGCTCACCAGGATTATGGAAGACGATCTTCAGCTCAGGGAGAATATCAGTAATATCCTGACCTATGATTATCTGGGTGCCCTTGCAGCTACATTACTATTCCCATTTTTTTTAATTCCCTTCGTTGGACTGTATAAGTCATCACTCATATTTGGATTGATAAATATTGCTGTCGGTCTTACGACCATATTTCTGTATCGTGAGCAGCTGGAGTTGAAGCGCCAATTCCAATCAGCGCTAACCGCGTTTACCTTGGCGATCATCTGTGTCATCGGCTTCATGATCTTCTCTGCGGATGAATACATTAATGGCTGGAATGAGGCCATCTACAAAGATCCTGTGATCTATCACAAGAACAGCGCATACCAGAACATCACCATCACTCAGCAACCAGATGAATTTAGATTATACCTGAATGGGGCCATCCAGTTTTCATCAAGAGATGAATACCGGTACCACGAAGCGCTGACCCACATTCCTCTGCATCAGCTTGATTCACCTCGTCGTATCTTACTTTTGGGTGGGGGAGAAGGGCTCGCTGCCAGAGAGATCTTGAAGTATGAAGAGTTAGAGCGGCTACGCATCATTGACATCGACCCAGCAGTCACTGATATCAGTAAGAAGATAGCACTCATCAGGGAGCTTAATGGAGGAGTTCTCAGCCATGATAGAGTAGATCTGATTCACGAAGATGCCTTTTAGTTCTTAAAGCAGGATACAGCTACGTATGATGCCATCATTGTAGACCTTCCAGATCCATCTAATGAGAGCATCGCCAGATTATACAGCCTCCGCATTTTACAGATTATGCCAGTCGAGATTAGCGCAGAGAGGAGTGCTGTGTACACAGGCTACCAGTCTCCAGAGCTAAGTAAGAAAGCCTTCTGGTGTATAGATGAAACACAGAGAGACGCTGGCTTCAGTTTCACCTATCCCTATCACATAAATATTCCATCTTTTGGAGACTGGGGATTTATCATGGCGAAGAAGCGTCCAGGATTCAATGATCAGCTGCGATCTGATATTGACTATAAATTTTTAGAGAGCAGCATCTATGATCACATCTTATATTTCTCTAAGGACATCCGCGATGTTGATGTCCAGGTCAATCATCTTGATAAGCCCGTAATCTTAGAATATTATCTAGATCATTGGCAGAGCCTGCAGGGCAAAAAGAAATGATCAGACAGAAAATAAAGCACTGATCGCAGCCTCATTAGCCTCACAGATCCCTCTTTCTGTGATCAGCGCAGTGACTAGTCTCGCTGGTGTCACATCGAATGCATAGTTAGCCGCAGGACTTGCTGCTGGCGTCAGCAGTACCTCCTTTATTTGTCCTTCGTGTGATCCCTGAATATACCGTACTTCGTGATCAGCTCTTACCTCTATCGGTATCTCTTTAATGCCATCTTTGACATTGAGATCTATGCTGCTGGTGGGAGCGGCCACATAGAAGGGCACATCGTTATCATGAGCTGCCAAAGCCTTGAGGTAGGTGCCTATTTTATTACAGACATCGCCCGTCGCTGTGGTGCGGTCCGTGCCTACGATGACCAGGTCCACCTGCGCGTGCTGCATGAGGTGGCCTCCCGTGTTGTCAGTGATCACAGTGTGGGCTATGCCATGTTCTTGCAGCTCAAAGGCAGTGATCCGAGCACCTTGATTCCTTGGCCTCGTCTCATCCACCCAGACGTGGATGGGTATGCCAGCATCATGGGCTAAGTACATGGGGGCGGTAGCAGTACCATAGTCGATACAGGCCAGCCAGCCAGCATTACAATGGGTCAGTATATTCACTACCTCGGATTTGGCTTCATATATATCTTGGATCAGCTGTAGTCCATGCTTTCCAATCTGGTGACATCGATCTATACTTTCAGCTTTTAGTTTTTGAGCGAGATCTAAGAATGCCGCTGGATTGACTTGGCCTTCTGCTACTTGTGCTAATTGCTGGTCCACAGCCCACGCCAGATTTACGGCCGTAGGTCTGGTCTCCTTCAGCTGCTGCGCATAGTTCTTCATGTCTCTTTCGAATGTGTCTGGACTGGACTGCAGGGCAGCGAAGTACATACCATAGGCGGCTGTCACGCCGATGAGTGGCGCACCTCTGACATGCATCTCTTGGATGGCGTCACATACATCCGCTACATTGCTTAGTGATTCTGTCTTAAACTCATGAGGCAGGCTGCGCTGATCTATGATGATAACATTTTTGTTGTCTTCAGATAGCCAGATGGTATGATAGTCTTGCTGATTTATTTTCATGGTTTACAATTTTAGAACTGAATGCCTATCAGCAAATAACTAAGTTTAATCACCTACTTGGGTGTCTCAGTTATCCACGTCATAGGCGTTTCATGTGTTTTTATTTATAGGCGAAATGACAAATAGTTAATAACTAACTCTCATCATCCGCTTAGCTATCTGAATCATCTATGTCAGAGACATTTCATGTTTATTCGGTTCATAACTTTTTCTCTTTGAGCCATGTCTTAATAGTTTCATTCGCCTGGGTGTCTTACTGAGCCGCTTCCAAATATTTCATAAATAACTTAAATAATCTTCATGGGTACATGATAGTGCTTTATCTGACTAGTAAGATATTTTCGGTAGGTCTCATTAGTCAGTATATAGAAGGTATCACGATCTAAATCACAGTGTTCTTTTAATTGCTGGATGACTGTGTCTGACCAGTGCCTCAGTTCATCATCGGAGACATTGTTAAGATTTACATCATAGGGCTCTATGAGGGTGTCAGGATGAAGTAAGTGATGCTTGCCTGATAGAATAAAGATTTGGTCAGCTTTTATCGATTCGCTGTAGCTCCACATCTGCTCGAATAAGGCTCCCGTGTAGAGATCTCTTGCTCTCGCGGCATGGGGCAGCTTAGGCGCGACACAGGTGATGAGGGCTATGGTTTTGATGGTTGTCAGGATTATTGATTAGTGACAATGTTCAATTTTTCTAAGGCGCTGCCACTTTCTAAGGCAGTCCTGGCCTCATTGATGCATGAGCTGATTGATGCTGCGGGTTTGAATCGCTGAATGGCTAAGCCAGCATTCGCTATCACGACTTCGTTCTGAGCATTCGTCCCTTCGCCACGGAGGATCTTGGTGAATATAGCTGCGGCCTCTGCTACAGTATCTCCTCCATGCAGATCACTCTGGCTGTGCGTGCCCAGTCCCAGGTCAGCAGGGCTCATCACTTCGTCCAGTGTATTAGTCACCAGCCGGAAGGGGCCAGTGAGTGATATCTCGTCGTAGCCAGCCAGATCATACACCACTCCATATTGGCTTCCCATATCTTCGAATACATCTTGATACAGCGTGACGATTTCATCAGAATAGACGCCTGAAAACTGATGTCTGGGCTTCGCTGGATTCAGGAGAGGACCCATGATGTTGAAGAATGTCTTGACCTGAAGAGCTCTGCGGATAGACACCACTTCTTTCATAGCGGGATGAAAATAGGGGGCATGAAAAAAGCAAAAGTTACCCTTCTCTATATCAGCTTTGAGTTTCTCATAGTCTTGTGAAAATTCGTAACCCAGATGCTCTAAGACATTAGATGACCCACATGGTGAGGACACACCTTTGTTACCATGCTTGGCGACTTTGTAGCCAGCACCCGCCACTAAGAAAGAAGAGAGAGTCGAAATATTGAAAGTATTCTTTCCGTCACCTCCAGTACCCACGATATCAATCGTCTCCAGATCGCTGAAGTCGATGCTCAGAGCTAGGTCTATCATCGCCTCTCGAAACCCAGAAAGCTCAGGACTTGTGATCTGTCTCATCTGATAGCAAGTCAGTAGGGCTGTCGTCTGATGCGGCTCTACTTGACCATGGCCAATGGCGGACATGATGTCTTTAGCCTCAGCTTTACTCAGGATGTCTTGCTTGAATAATCGATTGAGGTATGCTTTGATATTGATTTGCTCCATTTTGACTGTGGATATTTATGGTCTCCAGCGCTAATATACTGCCTGCAGAGTATATCAGTGAGTCACGACGAAACGACCAGACTCTTGTCGATTGATTCTGATGATGTACACGCCCTCAGGCCACTCTCTGGTATCGATGTATTTTCTCCCTCCCGTCAGCTTCATCTCCTGCAAGACGGGTCTGCCTGACATGCCAAATATTTCGACATCTACATAAATACCTGCTTCCCACGATAGGGTGAGCATCTGATCTGCTGGGTTGGGAAACATAGTCAGTCCATAAGTCTCATATAGGTCCTCTACAGGGACTATGGATGCGCAGAAGGATTCGTCTTCATTGGTTTCGATCCATCCTTTTTCTGACAGATCCCGATCTGTAAATGCGGCATATTCTAAGGGATATCGTTTTGTCCGAAATGTCAGATTGTTATTGATTGTCAGGCTGGTATCTCCCTGTGGTAGAGCGGCGCCGCCTCTCAGCGGAGTGATGTACTCCCAGACGATCTCATTGTCAGGCGTCATTTCATAGCTGTATCCGAAGCGACCCACGCAGATTAATAAGTTACTGTTAGGCAGTAGCTGTACGCTGGATAGACCAGTGGACCACATCAGGCTTGAGTCGATGGGGTGCACTTTTTCAAGATCAAATGCCTGGGGTTCATATAGATTACCTCCTTGAATAAAGGCCCAATCATACATGTCGAACTTAGGGTCCAAAATATTCACAGTGGAGTAATCACTTCCCACTCGATTATTGAAGAGCGCTATCTTACCATAGTTTGGGTCAATAGGCGAGACAAAGTCTCTGATGAAATGAGCGTCATGCTGGTAGAAAAGGTCTTGATCTTCGGCATCTCCAGAAGCATAAGCCGCAGGATTACCCCATCGATACATCAAGTCGCCACCTCTCTGGCTTAGACCTCCTCGATCCGAGGCCGCCTGCTCAGTGCTCGTGCTATGATCAATAATCCAGATCTCGTGAAAATTAGGGACACTCAGCAAAATCTGATTGTTGATCGGATCGAAATCGATAGCATTACTGTGCATCCAGTCGGCATCACCTGAGCCATCAAAATCGTAATTGATATCAATCTTATTGGGGTGATCAGCGACAGAGCCAAAATTAGCTGCGGTACTATCGAAATCCTGAATGAGATGGTCCCACGCATGCCATTCCCAGACGATTTCTTCTGTGCTAGGATCGATTTCGAAGATGTAGTCTGGCCAAAGTTCTTCTCTTTCCAAGACTGTTGTATCCCGACCGACAGCTACTAGTTCTTCTATTCCTTTTTTCTCCCATGCTAAGGCTAAGATGTGTATGCCGTCATCTTGCGGAATGACAGCTATATCATGGTGCAGTCGCGCCATGCTATCATTAAGGGTATAGCTCCACTCTAATTCATTATCCCAACTGCGTATTTCTATGGATGCACCGCCACCAGGTGCCCATATGGGGTCTTGGGCTACCGACGCTGATCGGACAGTCTTGATTAATCTTCCGTCATCTAAGAGGTATGCCGTATTTCCTGGTCTGAATCCTTCTTCTCCCACCCAGCTGTGTACGATGGCGCCACAGTTATTTAGCAGGTAGACTGTGGATTGATTATGGGGGTAGATGAGATTCAGTCCATCATAGCTTTTAGCTGGCTCATACGTGAGGAGGCCGAGTGTGTTTTGGCTTGTAGCTCCTATCTGTATCAGTAGAAATACGGCGACGAATAGTCTTTTCAATTTAGATTATTTTATACCAACAAATATAACAGCTCTGTAACGATCTAACTCTACTATTTGTCGATTAGAGAGCAATAATCTTTTGGTTTAGTTATACGTAAGAGAGCTGAAGCAAGCACATAATTGATATCTTTGGGATCACTCATATGACTGCTATGAATCCTATATACCTGATTGTATTTACTTTTTTATCCATTTTTGGATGCGTTACAGCGCAAGAAGCGACTGTGACCATAGATAGTTCTACTATGCCAGCATTACCTTATCACGAAATACATGCCGCACCAGAAACGATCACTCCAGGATCGGTCCTGTCCAGAACCATCGATGGCTTGGGTTATAGATATTACTGGGCGACGAAAGACCTGAGGCCCGACGACATCGCCTGGCTGCCTGGAAACAATGGTAGATCGGCTAAGCAGACCTTAGATCATTTATATGGACTCTCTCTGATGATCTTAAATACAGCTATACAAGAGCCTAATGTCAGACCCCTCAATATGCCAGATGTAGGCTTCGAAGAGCTGCGTAAGATGACTTTGCATAACATCAAAAACGCCAGTGATGCCTTTAGAGCTGCGGATGACTTAAGCAATCATAAGATCATCTTTCAGAGAGGTGAAAATCAATCAGAAGTCCCGCTATGGAATCTGATGAATGGTCCTCTTGCAGATGCAATTTACCACGTCGGCCAGATTGTGAGCTACAGAAGATCAGCTGGTAATCCAATGCACCCAGGAGTGAGTGTATTCTCTGGTAAAACAGCCGAATAAGCCAAGTGTCATGGCGCTGGAACTCTTATGATCTGATAGATTGAGCCAGCTGTCAGGTTTTCTACACCCGGTTTTTTGGCCGTCAGAAACCATCGATTATCATTCGTTAAATATATATTGGCTGGGAGAGCATTACCCAGACCTTGGACGAAGATTCTCTCATTAGGGTCATTAGCTGAAAATAAAAAAGAAGAACTGATATCGGAATTGACTGTGTGGGATAGAAGCTCATACACGACTCCAGCTCCACCAGCATTACCTTTAGGTCCAGATGGGCCAGGAGGACCAAGAGGACCTTTATCACCTTGAAGACCCACTGGTGCTCCGTTAGGATTTTGACAGTCGCGGCCATCAAATAGACCACCTGTCACATTTTCGATGTCTTCACTTATGCCATTTCCATTCACATCCCAGCAGTGAATGCCCGGTGTGCCTACAGGTCCTTGCTGACCCATGCCAGCCATGCCTATTGGACCTGGAGGTCCGATGGGACTATCTGCATTGGCATCACCCATCGCAGCCCAGTCTTGGATGAAGCTGTTATAGTAGTAGATATAGTTATTTGTTTTGTCAAATACAAGTAGACCTTCTTGATCAGTAAATGCACTGATATCCATAGCCAATCTTTCCGATTCAGATAAAATGGGAAGTTCGAATGCTTGATTATTACTTTCGATTTCGAGGATCGCATTGGATTGAGTCGAGCAGACTTGAGAGAAGAAGATAATTAATAATGCTATGTAATATTTCATATGTTTAAAATTTCAGGGCGAAATGCCTGTAAGCAAATAGCTAAGTTTACTCATCCACTTGGGTGTCTTAACTATCTACGTCATAGACGTTTCATATGTTTAAATTTTGGAACTGAATGCCTGTAAGCAAATAGCTAAGTTTAATCATCCGCTTGGGTGTCTTAACTATCTACGTCATAGACGTTTCATCAGTTTAATTTTTAGAGCGAAATGACCGTCAGCAGAAAACTAAATTTGAACATTCGCACCGGTATAGTAGTTTCTGCGCACAGATGATTCGTTGTGAATGATTATAAGTTTCCAAGAATTAGAATGTCGTAAAATGAAAATATCTGAAGATTGCCTGATTTTGCACAGACATTCCATTTGTCATCTTGATATGTAAGGGTGCTTTCTGGTATTGCAGTAAAGCCTCCTTGTTGTCGAGATTGATGCAGTAGGATGACATCTGATCTGCCATTCAGCTGATCTTCATCAAATTCCAAGCAGCTGGTGCTATTATTAGGCACCTGTTTGGAAAAGACCTGAGCTGACACAGGACCATCAGGGCCCATTTCGAAAGAGGGACTTCCTTGAGGACCATCACTCCCTGTTTCGCCTTTAGGACCAATAAGGACAATGCAGTCATGTACGTTAAAATCGCCATTCCCGTCTGTGTCCTCATCGGGAGTAAAGATTTCATCACCATTCTTATCCCAACATTTTAGGCCATTAAACCCACTTTCTCCATTAGGACCTAATACGTCTTGTCCAGGATCACCTTGTGGCCCTTCAGAACCATAAGGGCCTCCCGTACCTATCAGTTCTTTCCAGCTAGTGCCGTCATGGTAATTAAATAGCTGAGTGTCTATATTAAATATCACCATGCCTTCACTGGCATTGATGTTAGTTCTATCTGCAGTACTCATGCGAGGCAGAAGGACACCTTTATTGTGACTTTCGATGTTGACTAAGTCCAATTGTGCCCATGTAGTCATTGATGTTAGAAGTATACTAATAGAAATGATGAATTTTTGAAAGGTTATTGTTTTCATAGATTTAATGTTTATAGTGAAATGACAATCAGCAAATAAATAGGATTAGTCATCCACTTATGTGCTGTCCTGATCTACTTTACAGTCATTTCAGTTGTTTAAATTTTCAGAACTGAATGGTTGTGTTTATATATCTGGTCCGAGTCACAGATGATGTTAACAGTGAGCTTTAGTAAGCGATAATCTTATAGCTTGATGGGGTAGGGAAGTCAGAACCGTCTTGAGTTTTCAGTACCCATTGTGTACCATCAAAATAGGGATTTATAGTTGCATCATGATCTATGTTTTCGATAAATACAGATGTAGCAGATACGCCTAAGATACTTTCAGATCCAGAGGTATTTGCCGCATCAGCTGTATGAATGGAAGCAGAGAATGATATTGCTGCAGGACCTACATCTCCTACAGGACCTCTGTCTCCATCAGGGCCTTGGTCACCTTGTGGGCCCATGATACCTCTTGGTCCTAACACCCCACAATCACGATAGTCATACATTCCATCTCTATTTACATCTTCGAAAAGATCTTGTTCGCGATTTGCATTGCTGTCCCAGCAAGAAATACCATCAAGACCTTTAGGTCCTTGCTGACCAATGCCAGCTCTGCCGATCGGCCCTTCTGGTCCTTCTATTCCTGGAGATCCTTGGCCTTTAAGCGGTACCCAACCCTCCAAGGAGTTGCTGAAATAATAAAAGTAATGTTCCGTAGAATCATATACAAGTAGGCCGTCTTCTGATGGAGCTACATTAATGTTTAGCCTATCTGTGGAGCTCATTCTTGGAAAGACGACTCCACTTCCATCACTCTCTATACCAACAATTTGAGTGTGCAGCGAGGTGAATGATAAAAAAAATAACATAAATAGATTAAACTGTTTCATAGAGGTTGTTTTTGTTTAGATAAAGATATCTAAGTTGGATTTAAATGGAAACTACATGTTCATGTAGTCAATCATTTTTTTAAACTTGAGCAGTACATTCTGTTGGAAAACAAATAGAATCAGAAGGTAAATACACTTCTATTCGATTTGTTTTTTCGATATTGACGATCCTATGACTTCCGATCGTCGTCTTGCTGCTATATTTTTTGCTGACATTGCTGGCTACACAGCTATGATGCAGCAAGATGAGGCCAAAGCAATCAGAATCCTTAATCGATACAGCGAGACCCTGAACAAACATGCCTCTCAGTATTATGGCGAGATAGTGAAGCAGTATGGTGATGGAAGTTTGGTTTTATTCTCAAGTGCGATTAACGCGGTCAATTGTTCCATTGAAATGCAAAGAATATTCAGGCAAGATCCTGTAGTACCGTTGCGTATTGGTTTGCACGTAGGAGAAGTGTATCATAGAGAAAATGACTATTTCGGAAATGACATCAATGTAGCATCCAGAGTAGAATCCATGGGCGTGCCTGGATCTATTTTAATCACCAAGGAGCTTAAAGACAAACTTAAGAATCAAGCTAATGTATCCTATACTTCATTAGGGAAATATCTTTTTAAAAATATACAAGACCCATTAGAAGTCTTAGCCATAAGCAATGAAGGATTGGTGATACCAGACCGTAAAAAAGTCAAGGGTAAGTTTGAAAAAAGATCATTCTGGACGAAGTATAAATATATAGTAGCGGGATTGATTGCTATCGTTGGTATCGGAGTGGCACTATACCTTAGCTACTTTATTGATCATAGAACAGAAGCAGATGCTAATCCCGTACTAAACAAGCGTGTGGCTATACTCCCATTAATCAATGAGTCGAATGATGCGAGCGTGGATGTTTTAGGAAAGATGGCTTCCGATTGGATCACACAGGTGTTGTTGACAAATAAGGCAGCCAAGGTTGTGAATGTATCCAAGAATGTCATGAACGATATAGAAAATAGTTTAGCCGCTTTTGTAGAAGAATCAGATGTAGATATTTTAATCGATGGGCGATATTACACGATCAATGATCAGGTGACTCTCAATACCAACATCAATACAACTTCTCCAAGCGAAATCTTAAATTCCGTAGTTGCGGAGGGCGAAAAAGCAGATCCCATCACGATCTTAAACGATCTACAAGATAAGTTAATGGGCTATTGGTTTTTAGGAGGTGAAAACTGGATAGGGACTAATCCACCAAAATTCAGTGCTTACAAAAAATTTTTGGAACTGGATGAAGTTTGGATTTCTGAACCAGAGAAATCAGAGAAAATTTTAAACGAAGTATTGACGCTTGATTCTACATTTTACAGAGCGTATATGTCTTTGGCAGTCATGTATTCTAACTTGGAAAATTATGCGGCAGCGGATTCTATGATTCGTTTTATCAATGAGAAAAATTTTGATTTATCTGAATTTGAGCAATTAAGACTGGAAGCCGTAACGGCGAATATTGATGGAGATTTGCCTAAAATAGCAAGACTCTACGATGAAATATTTACAAAATTTGGTCAGCAGGAGTTAGACGTTTTGTCGTATAACCTAAGGGTTAATAATCCTGAAAGAGTCATAGAGATCTATAATTCATATCCTGAGCTTGGAGTATTAGGAGATAGCTATAGTGCTCAGATCTCATTCTCTGTCATTGCTGAGAGTTATTTTAGATTAAAGGATTACAGTCTTGCTGTCGATTACATCGAGGCCCATAAAGAAGACATCGTAAATCCAGATATTATCATCACACACTTGAGATCATTAGTACATCAGAATGATAAAGTAGCATTGGATAGAGCATATGAATTTTACCAATCCAAAGATGTAGTTTGGATTTATCCTAACAATGAAAATTTTTTTAATTGGGCAATTTGCCAAGAAGCTTATCTTTTGGATAATGATGTAATATTATCTGATTATGCTCAAAAATTAAATGCTTTTTCGCATTCCCATACGGAAGAGGTGACTTACGAACAGGATATGTATACCTCGTACATCTACCTAAATAGACTTGATTCAGCAGTTCATTATGCTGAGATTTGGGGCCAAAAATTTGGGAGTTGGTTCATGCCAGATTACTTTGCTGTCAGCGCAATGAATGGTCAGCTGGAGGGAGCTGCTCAATACTTGAAAACGTTTGAACCTTCAACTTATAAATATGATTTTGGCAAGTCAGCATATGATAGAGCTAAAGTGCTCACAGCCTTAGGTCAGTATGATGACGCAGTGGCGTCCCTAAGATTAGCTTTTCGTCAAGGCATGCCATTTTTGTGGTATACGTTTCAGAATGATATCTTTTTTAAAGCTCTGTCTTCTCATGACGGATTTATAGAGTTAACAGGAATTTAGAATTGCTTGGTGATGAAGTAATTAGTTCCTTAATTCATCAGACTAAATTGTCAGAAGCAAAATGATATAGCTCGGTAAAAAAGCCATTCTATATTGTGTCTATTCAAGGATCTATTGATTATGTTTGCTCATTATGCTTGATTTGAGATCTAAGCTCCCTGGTGGAGAGACGACAATATTTACAGTTATGTCAGCTTTGGCAAGGGAGCATGAAGCCATTAACTTAGGTCAAGGCTATCC
>CALFUK010000158.1 GCA_937929945.1 uncultured Saprospiraceae bacterium | reverse complement strand
TTTTGTCCTTTTATCAGCATATCCGATTTACAGATAGCGTAAGACTCTGGATTTATCTCTTGGCCAAAAACTTTAAGTTCTGCTTTTGGATTTAGTTCTTTCACATATTGTTCGCCAATTGACAGCATGCCACCAGTTCCGCAAGCTGGATCGTACAATGTTTTAATCTTCCCCTCCTTAGTTAGAATCTCACTATCCTCATTGAATAGCATGTTGACCATCAGTTTGATTACTTCACGAGGAGTAAAGTGTTCTCCAGCTGTCTCGTTTGATTGCTCTGCAAACTTTCTGATCAGGTACTCAAATGCATAACCCATTTCCATGGATTGCATATTGGTAAGATCTATATCTTGAAATGCCTTTACAACTCTAAATAAGATGTCCGCTTTAGGGTCATCCATTCTATCGATTTGATCATCAAAATTGAAGTATTCAATGATTTCACGAGCTGTAGATGAAAATCCATTAATGTAGTTTCTGAGATTGGCAGCTACATTATTTGGATCAGCTACTATTTTATCGAAGTCAAATTTACTTCGGTTGTGGAAGTTGTGTCCAGCTACTTTATTAAGTACTTTGTCTTTAGCACTTTCGATACTCGTTTCTACTTTTGGTAATGCAGCTAATACATCCTTCTTAGTGTTTTTTAATACACAATCTAATCGACGAAGAACGGTCATTGGTAATATGACCTTACCATAATCAGATCTCTTGTAGTCACCACGTAGCAAGTTGGCGACTTCCCATATTTTATCTGCTTTCTCTTTAAAATTATTCATTCTCTTCTTCTATGTTTTCGATTAGTAAATCGGCAACTTTCACTTTTAGAATATCTGCAATCTTGTATAAGTCTTCTAAACTTGGTTGTCGTTTGTTTCGAGCATACTCATTTATTGTAGTATAGCTCTTATCCATTTGTTTGGATAGCCAAGTTTGGGTTATCCCCTTCTCTTTCAGGACTTTCAGTATTCGGTTCATGTTAAACCACATTATTTTGACTAAAGATAGAAATATTCACTGTTATTCAATGAATATAGTCACCAGATATTAGTGGGTGGTGGGTGGGTTTAGCTTGCGGGTTGGCCTTTACTTTTACTCTCAGAGAGTCTATATAATCAGCAATGAGTAGATTTACCAGGCATTTCCCTACTGCAGTATTTTTGACTTGGGAAATAGTCATTATGACCTTATTAAATTGTTATATAAAGAATATGCCTTACTTTATCTACTTAGCCTACACTTCGAATACCAACTGACTAAGTTTAAGTCAAACCAATACTGCACAAATAATGTGGAAAACATCAGCTCAAGACCTTATTGATTTCACCAATTCAGCAGTAATATTGCACCCCCAATCAGCACGGCGAGACCATGGAGACGAAAGCAGCGGCAGGTAAGCAGAAGAACCTCATTGTATTTGACCTCTACGAGGACGATGAGATCAAGCGGGTCTTGATGCGAGCCTTTATTGCGGGGATAGGTCCAGACCAAAAGCCACAGAAATGGAAACGACTGGCTACGCCTGAAAATGTGTCAGTGCAGGCTGGACTAGGAGACATCACAGCGCTGGAGCCTCTCTTGCAGCACTGCTTGGAGTTGGACCCTGCATTTCTCTACCAAAAGTATAAACCGAAAGGCCGAAAGAAGCACAGCTGGGCAGAGATCTTGGAAAACGCGAATCTAAAGGCGCAGGTGTATCGATGGATCGATCAGAAAATGGATGCACTGCTGAGCAGCATCAGCCAGCAAGGCTTAGCGCTGACCACTGGCTGCCAAAGAAGTGACGTGATCTCTATGAAACTGGTTGACCCCAGTGCAGCGGCCTTGGCACCCATCTTGCGCTTTCGGAAGACGGACGATGGACTGATGTACACCATGATCTTGGAGGGGCAAGACAGGGAGATCACCCCAGCACAGCACAGCACAGAGGTGGTATCTGATAAGCCGGGCTGGGCGATTATTGATCGGCAGCTGCATCAGCTTACGGGGCTCAATGGCAACAAGCTAAAGCCATTCACCAAAAAGGAAAGCATCCACATCAAACCAGCACTGATCGAAACTTACTTTAAAAAGTTCGTGCTGGAAGTGGCAGAGAAAGCGGAGATCCAAGCGGAAGGTTTTGAGATCAATGAACATACACGAGTCATCGATACCTCGCTGGAGCTGACTTATGATTTCACCAAAAACATCTACGTACTTAAAGCGATTTTCGACTATGGACCAGCCTCATTCGCTAGTCAGGACCCTGCGAGGCACAGGAAAAAGCTAAAACTTCAAGAAGACGAAGTCAGCATCGATGTGGTGACCAGAGACCCAGAGGCAGAAGCCAGCATCACCGAAAAGCTGGAGAAGCTGGGACTGGAGAAAACAGAAGCTGCCTGCTTCAGGCTCACAGACCAAGAAGATCCACTGGCCATCGTCCCGTGGCTGATCGCAAAGCGCCAAGCGCTGCTGGCAGCAGACTTTCAGCTGCCTGAGCAGCAAATCAACCGAAGTAAGCTGACCCTGGCCAGTCACGAGCTCCAGCTCCAGACAGAAGCTTCGGGCGATTGGTTTGACATTCACGCAGTGGTCGAGATTGGTAATTACTCGATTCCCTTCGCCCATTTTTTACCCAACATCAAAGAAGGAGATCGCTTATTCAAACTGCCTGATGATACCTTCTTCGTCATACCTCTGCTGTGGATGACGAAGTATCTGGGGTTATCTCGCCATGGAGACACCAGCACCGACACCCTCAGAATCAGAAAGAGCCAGTGGGGCCTCCTCAGTGAAGACGATGCCGATGCAGGGATGCGAGCCATCAAGGCAGCTGGACACGAAGAGATAGCTAGCTATCAGCCATCAGAAAAACTCAAGGCCACCCTCCGGCCTTACCAGATCCAAGGGGTATCCTGGTTGGTGCAGCGTTATGAAGAGAAATTGGGTGCCTGCCTGGCGGATGATATGGGCCTGGGCAAGACCCTGCAGACCATAGCCGCACTGATCCATGCCAAGGAGCAGATGGCTCTGACCGCTGAGCCAGCATCAAGTACGGCTGGGCAAATGGACTTATTCGCCGCAGCTCATGAGGCGACGATCAAGCCTTTGAGAAGCCTGATCATCATGCCAGCCTCATTGGTCTTCAACTGGGAAGCTGAAATCAATAAGTTTGCTCCTCACCTCCATACCTGTCGCCTCATCGGTAACAAACGGAAAAAGTTACACCAGACGCTGCACACCTTCGATGTCACGCTGACGTCTTATGAGACAGCGCTGCGTGATATCGCTGTGCTGCAGGAAATAGACTGGACTTATATCATCCTCGACGAGAGCCAGAAAATCAAAAATCACCAATCAAAAATTTTCCAAGCCATCAATGGTCTGTACGCTGAGGCCTGCATCACGCTGACGGGTACCCCAGTGGAAAATTCGCTGAAAGACCTCTGGTCCCAGATGCAATTTTTAAACCCCGAGATACTGGGCGAATTCAGCTTCTTCAAAAAACATTATCTCGTCCCTATCCAAAAACACCAGGACGAAGCTGTGATGGATGACCTGCGTCGACTGATCCAGCCTTTCATCCTGCGTCGGACAAAATCAGTGGTCGCGAAGGACCTGCCAGAACTCACAGCGCAAGTCTGCTACAATGATATGGCTGCCGCTCAGCGCAAGCTCTACGAGAAAGAGAAAAACGCGGCGCGGAATCTGCTGCTGAGCAGCGACCCAGATGACCATGCCACGAAGTTCAAAATCTTCGCGTCGCTTATGAAGCTCCGACAAATCGCGAATCACCCAGTGCTGACGGACGCAGATTATTCAGATCAGGCGGGTAAGTATGAGGACATCAAAGACAAGCTGTCCATGCTGCACAAGGCGGGTCACAAGACCTTGGTCTTTAGCTCATTCACAGGCCATCTGGATCTGGTATCAGCCTACCTGCAAGGTGAAGACATCCCCCACCTGACGCTCACAGGGAAGACCAGCCAGAAGAAGAGAGAGAGCCACGTTAAAGCTTTTCAAGAAGAAGATGAGCATCGCTTTTTTCTGATATCCATTAAGGCAGGCGGCGTCGGCCTCAACCTGACCCAGGCCAGTTATGTGATGATCTTGGACCCCTGGTGGAATCCCTTCATTGAGGAGCAGGCCATCGCGAGAGCTCACCGAATCGGCCAGCACCATCCAGTAAATGTCTTGCGGATGATCACCACCGACAGTATCGAAGAAAAGATCATGAAGCTGCAAGAAAAAAAGAAAGCCCTCTTCAAAGATTTAATTGATGTGGATGCGAATCCGCCCTTGTCACGCCAAGAGATGATTGATATGTTGCAGTAGTTATTTACCACACACTCACTAGAGAACTCTCTGTATCTTTTATGGCAAGGGAGACCTGGTTCTAGGTATTGAGAACTGCTAGGATTACAAATTCCTTTTACTTAAATTGGTTCTCCTTTTCGAGACGAATGCAAGGGGTTAACCCTTAGATATCCCCTAAATTCTTGACAGAAATTGGTTCAGATTAAACCACTTTATACTACAGCAAAAGGCAGCAAGAATAGAATTTTATGCAAATGGTCAACCAATTAAAAATTAGTAATAAATTCGCGCCAGCATCTTATCAAAATTAAGTAAACATAAGAAAAGACCTCTATGAGTAAAGTCGTCACCTTCGGAGAAATCATGTTGAGATTAGCTCCTCCAGGATTTTTACGCTTTTCGCAAGCGAACCAATTTGATGTCATCTATGGTGGCGGAGAATCTAATGTAGCCGTGTCATTAGCTAACTATGGAATCCCTGTGGATTTTGTGACTCGTCTACCTGACAATGACATTGGCGCCTGTGCCATGATGGAACTGCGTAAGCGCGGCGTCGGCGTGGATCAGATCATCTATGGTGGTGATCGCTTAGGCATTTATTTTTTAGAGACGGGTGCTGTTTCCAGAGGTTCTAAAGTCGTCTACGATAGAGCGCACTCTGCCATAGCAGAGATACAGCCGGGCATGATTGATTGGGAAAAGGTATTTGACGGAGTTGACTGGTTTCATTGGACGGGCATCACGCCAGCGATCTCACAAGGAGCGGCAGACGCTTGTTTGGAGGCGCTGCAAGTAGCCAGTCGTTTAGGCGTGACGATTTCGACGGATCTTAATTATCGAGCGAAGCTGTGGAATTACGGTGGGGATCGCGAAGCCATCATGACGGAGCTGACTTCCTACTGCGATATCATTCTCGGTAATGAAGAAGACGCAGAGAAACACTTCCATATCAAACCAGAAGGTCTTGACATTACCACTCAGGGACACGATGTCAAAGCGGAGGCATTTCTGTCTGTCTGTAAGCAGATGATGGAAAAATTTCCAAGAGCGACTAAGGTCATCACCACACTGCGTGGCTCGCTTTCGGCCTCGCACAATACTTGGGCAGGTGTGCTCTATGATGGTAAGAAGATGTACGAGACCCGCCAGTATCAGATCACCCATATCGTCGATCGTGTCGGGGGAGGAGATTCCTTCATGGGCGGCTTGATCTACGGCTTGCTAAAATACCCAGATGATGATCAGAATGCGCTGGACTTTGCGGTAGCTGCGTCATGCCTGAAGCACACCATCAAAGGTGATGCGAATCTGGTGACAGTCGCTGAAGTAGAAAAGCTCATGGGCGGTGATGCTTCTGGAAGAGTGTCTAGATAAAAGATGATAGCATACATTTAATTAAGCAAGAAAAAATCTAAGCATGGCTCAATACAGCAGAATAGAAGTGGCTCAAGTGATGGCTGACACGGGACTGGTTCCCTTATTTTTTAATTCTGATTTGGCGCTCAGCCGGAAGGTGCTCAAGGCCTGCTATGACGGTGGAGCCAGACTCTTGGAGTTTACGGCGCGAGGAGACTTTGCGCACGAGGTCTTTGGCGAACTGACAAAATACGCGATAGCTGAACTACCAGGGATGATCATGGGTGTGGGCTCTGTCACTGACGCAGCTGCTGCGTCCTTGTACATGGCGCTGGGTGCTAATTTTATCGTTACTCCGGTGCTGAGAGAAGACATTGCTATCGTCTGCAACAGAAGAAAAGTGATGTGGTCACCAGGCTGCGGGACGCTTTCAGAAATCGCACGAGCAGAGGAGCTGGGCTGTGAGATCGTCAAGCTGTTTCCGGGAGCCACCTATGGTCCCGGATTTGTCAAAGCCATCAAAGGACCTCAGCCTTGGACCAGCGTGATGCCGACGGGTGGTGTATCACCGACCGAGGAGAACCTCACTGGCTGGTTTAATGCCGGCGTGACTTGTGTTGGGATGGGCTCGAAGCTGATCTCCAAAGAAATCTTGGCTACTCTTGACTTTATGAAATTAGAGCAAGATGTCAAAGATGCCTTGGCTTTAATTAAAAAAGTCAGAGCGAAATAAATGCACTTACACTTCTTAACTGATCTCAGCCGTAAAATGATTTTCTTCTTTTAAGATTGATCACATTCAACTCATGCAGAAGAAACTAGCCGCCATCAAAAACCTACCGCTCCACATTCACTTGGGGGTGGAGGACATTCAGTCAGATGCAGGTGCAGCTACTCTCAGGACTAAGGCTAATGATAACACCCTCAATCCTGCTGGATACTACCATGGCGGCGTCATCTATATGCTGTGTGATGTGTGTGCCTACAGTGGGGTACTGAGCGCACTCGATCCTTCGGAAGACGCGGTCACCCATGACATACATGTCTCAGTGCTGCGCCCAGTGAGTCCAGGCGCTACAGTGATCTACCAGTCGACCCTCGTCAAACGCGGTAGAACCCTTTGCTTCATCGATGTGACCGCGACTTGTGATACCAAGGTGGTAGCTACGGCAAGAATCACTAAAAGCATCGTCAAGCTATCCTAAAGAAGACCCTCTATCCAGATGAGCATAACAAAATGAGTCCTGCAACTCTTAGGATAAAGTGATAATTTTCGGCCGCTATGTGGTATAGAGTTCTATTTATTAGTCTATCGTCGATCATTCTGTTCAGCTGTGGTACCAGCAGAAAGCCATACTACAGTGACACAGCTGAGACCTGGCAGCTCCAAGAACCTGATGGTCAGAATAAGCTCATCCATACTCTTTATCTGATCGGCGATGCTGGCGAGTTAGACGATACCATCCAGCAGCGAAACTATGTGCTAGATGCAGCAGCAACATTATTGAGCCAAGA
>CALFUK010000157.1 GCA_937929945.1 uncultured Saprospiraceae bacterium | reverse complement strand
CGGATTTACACTACCAGAAGCAGGTGAAGCTACCTTGACAGTATTTGATGTTGCTGGTAAGACAGTGACAAAGATCGAAGGTGACTATGCAAAAGGTTACAATGAGATCGTACTGAATAGAAATCAGGTGAACGTAGCAGGCGTACTATACTACGAGCTACAAAGCGGTGATTTCACAGCAACCAAGAAAATGATTGTGATTGAATAGGAGATTGATTAACATTGAAAAGAGTGGTTATTATAGATTTTTGAGATTGAAATAGTAATAGCCACTCATTTTTTAGTTCGTCAATAAAATGAATTGGTAATATTGAATTAGGCTGGCAATGAAAATTGTCAGCTTTTTTATTTTTGATGAAAGTATATCGAAAAACGAAATATATGCTTAGATCAACTAAGACAGTCCTGGCTGGTGCATTCACTATTGTATATGAGCATTAAGGACCGTAATTCAGCTGTAAGTTTATCACTAACTCCGTAACCTGGACATTCACTTCTTTAGTAAGAAATACAATTGATGGAATACTTTTAGCTCCTATTTCATAAAGTACCACACTGCAAAAGTAAAATGACATTAGATGGCATAATTATGGATAAGTGCTTAAAATGGACAGGACCGTGCAGCATTGAGTGACTGACCGATCCACTTGAATTTATCTATACATTCGAATGGTTGAAGAAGTGATAGGAAGTATACCACAGCATAGCTTAATCAGTTGCCTTTTTTTATTTTTATGAATCTTGAGGAACTTGATGATGATATTGTTAGGGAGCACACCGCTCTTTGGGTATAAGAATCACTAGCTGATATCGGTCAAAATATATTTATTGCATGAAGAGATACAGTATTTTATGGACATCATTGCTTCTTGTGGGCATGCTATTTCAGCAGTGTAAAGAGTCAGAGCAGCCTACAGCTGTCGCATGGAGTGATGTAGGCGAGAGTCAGCTTTTGCCAAAATACTTCAGTCCTGATGAAATCAGTAGCCTTGCAATCATTTTAAAACTATTCGAAAAAGGAATCTGTGCAGATCTGAAAAGTGATGCGATTGTCCATTGTTATGATTCACATTATATGTCCCTCAAAGACGATTCATTTAATAAAAATCCGATTTACCTAAATTTCCCTTATGATGGATCATTTCAGATTGGGACTCAAAAAGATCAAGCGATCGTACCTGTCATCTGGAATGATCTATGTATGCTAGAGAATGCAAAGACATTGAAGATTTTTTACTATTTCTGCTTCCACCCGACTGGCCCATTCGTAGACTACGTGAAGGCCTGGAGCGTCCAGTCTAAGAAAATGACTCAGATAGCGCCACTTATCGAATCTGAAGCCTTGACTGTGTTAGAGTCGGGCTCTATGTATTTGGCTGATCTTAATTTAGCATTTGACGATATAGATAGTAGAATCATCTATGCCATGCTACACATCTCACTTGGCGAAGAGTACATACAGATGATCAATGCAGGAAGTCCATTAGAGCAATAGTCTTAAACTATAAAGGGCGTTAGAAGCCTTTTTTACGCATTGTCGTAGCATAGTCTGGTTTATGCATGGGATGAGTCATTTTACTGGGTTAAAAAAAGAAATCACCAGAATATTTTCCACAATCCATAATAAATTATTCAATAAGCCATATACATTAAATATAATTTAGATATGTAAGATGCAGAAGAATAGCTTGTTATAGCACACACATTAAAATATGTTATTTATCTTAATCAGATTGCAAAAGATGGCATAATTTTATCAGATATTTATGTTTAGAGTTGTCCTGATCTTGTTGCTTTTAGAGAGCATTATTAGGCTTTTAGTAGAATGTAACTTTGAATTTTTATGATGCCGCCAATCCCAACACGAACAAAATCTTCTTTATTTTTAGTTTTCGGATTTCTATTCTTTGCGAACTGGAGTACCCTTGAAGCTCAGAGTTGTGAATGTACGGAATACGTATATCTGAATGATACAGAGGCCCGAGTCGTCCATAAATTTAGAGTAGAAGCTGATGGATCTTTGACAGAGTTGTTCATTGGGGGGATGCCATGGATATCAACTGGATTTCCGTCTCCTCACGGTGTAGGAACAGATCTGAATGGAAACGTATACATTGGCGAAAGAGCACCAGGAGACGTTCGAAAAATTTCTTGCGATGGAGAAGTCTTGCCTGAAGCAGAATTTGTCATTTTGGATGGAGGAAATAACTTCGGAACGATAGATAATTTTCTTTTGATGAATGATCGTGATATGGATGAGAATATCCAGTTTTACGACTTGTGTACTGGTGAATTAGTAGGAGTGATATGTCATGAGAATTTTTCTGACAGCTGGGGCCTTCATGTTGATCCCAGAACAAAAGAAATTTACTACACCAGTAACAGAGCTCCAAGAGGAGTATATAAATCAAGCATAGCAGATTTAAATACGGGAGTGTGTGTTTCGCCTTTGATTGTAGAAGGCATAGGTGTTCCGAATATAGGGGATAGCTTTTTACCTGATGACAACTCACCGTATGGGATTACGACAGATGTAGATGGTAATATATACATCGTCATGACTCCATCATTCCCCCGGCCTGAGGCGCAGATTTATAAATATAGTCCTACAGGAGTACTGTTAGCCGTTTCAATCTACGATACTGATGACAGAGACGGCAGCATCGCTAGATGGAGCAATGGCATTAGTCTCGTATATAGTGAAACAAATAATTTAATTTATACATCGAATGGTACAAACAGTGCGAGTGAAGACTGTGTATCTATTTTTGATACTGATCTGAATTACTTAGGTACTGCTTTTCCGAATCCTCCAGCAGGCGTAGGCCAACAAGCTAAAGGAATAGGAATAACTAAGGAATGCTGCCCCACGGTGGATGATTTAGTTGTCGATCAAGTGATATGCGATACAAATGTTGGTGATGTTCTGTTCTTGGGCGAATTAATCAATTGTGATGGATCAGTTTGTGAGGGGGTTTGGCGAGAAATCGCAACGAATCTTGGCTTAACCTACGATCCATGTGATAACTCAATTGTTATTGATCTTCCTGACGCGTGCGGGACCTTTTTACTTGAATCTGATGGAATCGGGAATAACCCTGCCTGTGGTGCATTTGTCATTACTGTTAATATTTCGGTTCAGAATGTGACTGAACCAGTGATTGCAGCAGGACCTGTACCTAATTGTGAAAATGATAATGATCCTGGTGAGATTACAGTCGTAACGCCTTCTACAGGAACTTCGGATGTAAGCTATCAGTGGCAAAGTAGTACAACAAGTTGTTCTGATGGATTTGTAGATATCCCAGGAGCACCTTTTGATGGTTCTGGATTTGATCCTGACATCATTACTGAAGAAACATACTTCAGGCTTATAGCTGAAGTTAATGGACCTTGTAATGATGGGTCTTGTGCAGATACGAGTAACTGTATCGTTATCACGCCTGAGGGTCCGTGTGGATCATTCGATATTGATCTTGAGTTATCTAAGGACGTTGATATATGGGAGCCCGCTGTAGGTGATATCTTAAAATATAGTATTCAGCTAACGAATCAAAGCGAAAATGGGGCGTCTAATGTCAGTGTGACTGATTCGCTCCCTGATGCAGCAGCATTGGGACCTCTCACTTTGCTACCACCAGTTGTATCTGGACCTCAATCGGCTAATTATACCGCTGTGATTGACCAATCGCTGGGCGGCCCTGGTATACTTTACTCCATCGATACCTTGGCCCCAGGAGATACAATTACATTTTGCTACAATGCCCAAGTCTTAGCTGATCAGAAGATAAAAAACTACGCTTATGTGAGTGGGTCCGATCAAATCGACAATGACTCCTGCTGCTGCGAAGATGACCGTGACTGTGTCGCTGTCAAGTCTGGAGCACCGATCATTGAGATCGATAAGCTGGCGGATAGATTTTCAGTCTTAGAAGGAGAACAATACCAATTTCAAATATTTGTAGAGAATAATGGCTCAGTACCAGATTCCAATATCGTCGTAACTGATGCCGTACCTGAGAATTGTGGTACTGTATTAGAATCAGACGCTACAGATGGCGAGTATGCCGCAGGTATCTGGACCATACCAGATCTGCAGCCAGGAGAAGTAGCCATCCTTAACATCATAGTCGAGGCAGGTGCCGTTGGGCTTTGTAATAATGTGGCCTCGGTGACGGGTAGTGACTATTTAGACCTAAACCCTGATGACATTCCTCCACCAGCTGAGGAAGACGTCGTTATAGAGCCAGCTCCAGTATTGGATCCCATGGTTGATATAGATAAGATAGGTGATAGAGCGAACGCTTTACCTGGTGAGCAAGTACAATTCCAAATTATCGTACAGAATAATGGCTTGGGTATAGATTCTAATCTCGTGATTGAGGATGTGGTACCTCCATGTATGACCATTGTAGATTTTGATGCACAGGATGGCGTTGCAACTGAAGCAGGTGGCACGATCACCTGGGAGATAGAAGAATTAGTGCCTGGAGAAATAGAAATATTAAATGTCATAGTCGAAATAGCCTCAGAAAGTGGTGTCTGTGTCAACACGGCTACATTGGCTGGTTCTGATTTTTATAATGAGAACCCAGACTTGCTCCCTGATCCTGCTCAGGACAGCGTAGAGGTCGTCTTCGATGCCAGCATAGGCTTAGCTAAACGAGCCAGTCATGTCGAGCTGAAAGATGATGGCTGTACTGAAATAACTTACGAATTCAATGTAGAAAATCTGGGTAATGTACCGCTTGATAGTATAGTCCTGACTGATGATCTGAGCACGGCCTTTGCCGCTTGTGGATCATTCAATGTCCGTAAGATCACTTCTGATGATTTTGTCGTGAATCCAGCATATACTGGTGCTGCGGGAGAGAGCATGCTGGGTGTAGGCGTAGATCTTCCTGCTGGTGATAAAGGTGCTGTACTGGTCAAAGTAGAGGCTTGTGGCTGTCCAGATGTAGACATCGAAAATACCGCAAATGTCATGGGTGAGGATCCTAATGGAGACACAGTCATGGATACTTCAGACAGCGGAGCGGAGCCTGATACGGATGGAGATGGCATAGCTGATGAAGCTGGTGAGAATGATCCTACGATAACTCCAGTTGGGTCTAATCCAGTGATTGGTCTGGCTAAGCGAGCTAGCCATGTCGAGCTGTTAGGTAATGGCTGTACAGAGGTCACCTATGAATTTAACATAGAAAATTTAGGTAATGTAACTCTTGATAGCATCATGCTGACTGATGATCTCGATGCGGCCTTTGGTGCTTGCGGATCATTTGATATACATGAGATTACCTCGGATGATTTCGTAGTTAATCCAGCCTACGACGGTACAGTAGGAATAAATATGTTGGGAGTAGGAATAGACTTACCAGTAGGAGACAAGGGCGCCGTGCTGGTGACCGTAGAAGCATGTGGCTGTCCTGATGCAGACATTGAGAATAGTGCCACGATAGAAGGTACAGCTCCAAATGGAGATATGCCGACTGATATTTCGGACAGTGGTAGTGAGCCAGATCCAGATGGAGATGGCATGCCAGATGGTCCAGATGAGGACGACCCTACGATTACGACAATATCTTCTAACCCTGCGATTGGGCTGGCGAAGCGTGCGAGTCATGTAGAGCTATTAGACAATGGCTGTACAGAAGTCACCTACGAATTCAATGTAGAAAATCTTGGAAATGTAGATTTGGATAACATCATGCTGACCGATAATTTGGAGATGGCTTTTGGGCGATGTGGTTCATTTGATATTCATGAGATCACTTCAGATGACTTTGTGGTGAATCCAGCATACGACGGTGCTGCGGGAGTGAGCATGCTCGCTATGGGTGTAGACTTACCTACAGGAGATAAGGGAGCCGTCTTAGTGACTGTTCAGGCTTGTGGCTGTCCAGATACGGATATCATAAATAGTGCTACTGTACAAGGTGCTGCTCCTAATGGAATGCTGCCTATGGATACTTCAGACAGTGGAGCAGAGCCAGATGCTGATGGAGATGGAGTAGCTGATGAAGACGGAGAGAATGATCCGACGATTACTCCAGTAGGTTCTAACCCAGTGATCGGTCTGGCTAAGCGAGCAGCCAAAGTGTGGTTGCAAGATGACGGCTGTGCCTTAGTCGAATATGAATTTAATATCGAGAACTTAGGAAATGTCGTACTGGATGATCTGGTACTGACAGATAATATATCAGGTGCCTTCGGTGCTTGTACCAGCGCAGACATTAAGGAAATCACCAGTGATGACTTCGTAGTGAATCCTGCTTACAATGGTGCAGCAGGCATAAATCTGCTTGGAGCGAATCAAGACATTCCAGTAGGAGATAAGGGAGCCGTCTTAGTCTTAGTAGAGGCCTGTGGCTGTCCAAACTCAGACATAGAGAATACGGCGATGATTATGGGTACAGCTCCTAATGGAGATACACCGACGGACGTTTCTGACAGTGGCAGTGAGCCCGATCCAGATGGAGACGGTACACCAGATGGCCCTGAGGAAGATGATCCGACGATTACGACGATCTCTTCTAATCCAGTGATCGGTCTGGCTAAGCGAGCTACTAAAGTGGAGCTATTAGACAATGGCTGTTCAGAAGTCACTTATGAATTTAATGTAGAGAATTTAGGTAATGTCATTTTAGATGATATCGTCTTGACGGATGATCTGGGTATGGCCTTTGGCGCATGTGGAACCTTCGCTATCAGCGAGATTACCTCCGATGACTTTGTCGTGAATCCAGCATATAATGGAGCCGGGGGCGTGAGTATGCTTGGAGCAGGCGTCGACCTTCCAGCAGGAGATAAAGGAGCCGTATTGGTGACTGTAGAGGCCTGCGGATGTCCAAATGCAGATATAGAAAATACAGCGATGGTCGTCGGTACAGCGCCAAATGGCGAGATGCCTGAAGACATTTCTGATAGTGGCAGTGAGCCAGATCCAGATGGAGACGGTACATCAGATGGTCCAGATGAGGATGATCCGACCATAACTACGATAGGCAGCGATCCAGTGATCGGTCTAGCCAAGCGAGCAGCCAAGGTCTGGCTGCAGGATGATGGCTGTACTTTAGTTGAGTATGAGTTTAATATTGAGAACCTCGGAAATGTCGTATTGGATGATTTAGTACTGACAGATGACATAGTAGGTGCCTTCGGTGCTTGTACCAGCGCAGACATTAAGGAAATCACCAGTGATGACTTCGTAGTGAATCCTGCTTACAATGGTGCAGCAGGAACGAATTTGCTTGGAGCGAATCAAGACATTCCAGTAGGAGATAAAGGAGCCGTCTTAGTCTTAGTAGAAGCCTGTGGCTGTCCAGACTCAGACATCGAGAATACGGCTATGATCGTGGGTACAGCTCCTAATGGAGAGATGCCTGAAGATATATCAGACAGTGGGAGTGAGCCAGACCCAGATGGAGATGGTACACCAGATGGTCCAGATGAGGATGATCCGACGATTACTACGATCTCTTCTAATCCAGTGATCGGTCTGGCTAAGCGCGCAACCAGAGTGGAGCTTTTAGACAATGGCTGTTCAGAAGTCACTTATGAATTCAATGTAGAGAACTTAGGTAATGTTATACTAGATGACTTAGTCTTGACAGATGATCTTAATACGGCTTTCACCGCGTGCGGATCATTTGCGATCAGTGAGATCACTTCAGATGACTTTGTCGTGAATCCAGCATATGATGGAGCTGCGGGAGTGAGTATGTTAGGCGCGGGCGTAGACCTGCCAGCAGGAGATAAAGGTGCCGTACTGGTGACAGTAGAAGCCTGTGGATGTCCAGATTCAGATATAGAGAATAGTGCGATGGTCGTCGGTACAGCTCCTAATGGCGAGATGCCTGAAGATATATCTGACAGTGGCAGTGAGCCAGATCCAGACGGTGATGGCACGCCTGATGGCCCAGATGAGGATGATCCGACCATCACGAGCTTGATGACAGACCCAGCCATTGGGGTGGCAAAAAGAGTGGTGGACCTACAGGTCAAACCTGATGGATCAGCTGATATCATCTATGAATTCAATATTGAAAACTATGGCAATGTCGACTTGGACAATATCCAACTGACGGATGATTTAGCGGATGTATTCAGCCCCTGTTTAGTCACTATTTTGACGATTACCTCAGATGATTTTAAGGTTAACGACGCCTACAATGGTGCTACCGATCTCAATCTCTTATTAGGAAATGATGATCTTCCCGTGGGAGATAAAGGAGCTATACTATTGTCTATCAATGTATCAAATTGCGGAGACACGTCAGGTCCATTTATGAATACGGCTACTGTCTCAGCCACTGCTCCAGATGGAGAAGAATTGGAAGATGACTCTCAGTCAGGGAGTGATCCAGATCCTGATGGTAATGGAGATCCGACTGATAATGATGAGACCACTGATGTCAACTTTGAGTTTGAGAATAGACTTGGACTTGCCAAAAATGTAGTGGCTATCGTGCCAAATGCGAATGGAAGTGTCGATGTCACCTATGAATTCAATCTACAGAATTTTGGAAATCAAATAGTGGAGGATGTCCAAGTGATGGATAATCTCGCTACGGTATATGATCCATGTGATGTAACAGTATTGTCATTGACCTCTGATGATTTTACAGTCAATAACTTAGCGCCAGGAAATTTTGATGGTGTTACAGTGTTTGACCTACTAGAAGGAACTGATGATATCGGCGTAGGTGATGAAGGAGCTATCCTATTGACCATCAATGTAGATAATTGTGGTGGACTTACTGGCCCATTCAATAACACAGCGTTCATTACAGGTACATCCGCGGATGGTACACCATTAGATGATATATCACAAAATGGAACGGAGCCTGACCCTGATGGTGACGGCAATCCAAATAATAATAATGATCCGACACCTGTCAACTTTGGCTTTGATCCAGGTATCGGTATCGCCAAGCGAGTGTCTCGTCTTTCTCTGAACGATAATGGATGTTTTGATTTAGTTTATGAGATCAGAGTCGAGAATACAGGGGATGTAGATTTGGCCAATATCCAAGTGACAGAAGACTTAGCGACTACTTTCGCGAATGCAGAAAGTTTCACCGTCACAGGCGTAGAGAGTGAAGAGTTTACTGTGAACACAGCATTTGATGGATTGTCGCCAGGCACCAATGTATTGCTGAATGGTACAGATACTCTCACAGCTATACCTGGAGGTGATGAAGGGGCAATCTATATCTTTATCAATGTCTGTCCTGGAAACGATCCTGGTCCTTATCTGAATACTGCCGTAGTCAATGGTACCACACCAAGTGGCGACATCTTGACTGATGAATCCACAGATGGAAGTGATCCTGACCCTAACAGTGATGGTATCCCCGATGAAAACGAACCTACACCTGTAGTCCTTGAATTTGATCCATCAATTGGTTTGGCTAAGCGTTTAGCCAGTATCGAAATGATCACCGATGATTGTGCCAGAGTGACCTATGAATTTAACATTGAGAACTTTGGAAATACGATCATCGATAACGTACAATTGACAGATGATATTAACGCTGCATTCGCTGGCTGCTCTGGAGATGTGAGCATCTTTAGCATCACCAGTGATGACTACACCGTCAATGACGATTATGATGATGCACTTGCCACTGGTATGCTGCTCACAGGTAATAATTCGCTCCAAGTGAGTGATGTTGGCTCAGTACTTCTGACAGTGGATGCATGTACTTGTGGTACTTCAGTGGTAACTAACTCAGCTACTGTCACTGGAGTAGATCCAGCAGGTGACCCAGTAGAAGATGTATCCACAGACGGTAGTGATCCAGACCCTAATGGTGATGGTACTCCAGATGAGGATGAGCCTACAGTACATACCATTACCTGTACAGTAGCGATCATCTGCCCAGATGTACATGACCCCGTGAACGTGCAGAATGACTTAGAAGAGTGTGGAGCACTGGTCAATTTCCCAGATGCAAAGATCGAATCTAACTGTACTGACATCGATGCGATGGATATCCAGTATATGCTGACAGCCACCTCTGGTGATCTACCAGTGACTGATCCAGCTAATGGAGATGCTATCGTACCATATAACGTATGGATCACTGGACAGGCAGGAGGCCTGATGTATCCAGTCGACACTGTATTAGTGACTTATAGAATTAATCCAGCAGATCTGCCACAGGGTCCGACTGCACCATTACTCACACCAGGCGAGTGTTCATTCACTGTGATCGTGCGCGATGAGCAGTGTCCAGTATTCGTCACGACGATGCCAGAGGATACGATCATTTATGACTGTATCATACCTCAGCCATTCGTGGTGAATCCAGTATGGCACCTGAGAGATAACTGTACGGATCCAGCTGATGTAGCAGTCGACTTTGTGGAGACACAGTTTGACAGCATCTGCCCGAATACTTATACGCTCAAACGTACATGGACGATTACAGATGAAGCGGGTAATGCCTGTGAGCATAACCATAAGCTTTTTGTTAGAGATACGACACCTCCAATGATCATGCTACCACCGGATACCATTATTCAGGAGTGTGCAGTCGGAGAGGTGATCTTGAATTGTAGAGAAATATATACTCCAATCGACACCGTGCAGACGCAAGTCCTAGTGGGAGGAGACTGGGTGATTACGAATGTGGTCACAAAGGACACATCGGTAGTGTGTGATACGATCATTACCCCCGTACCCCTGACAGCTGGTATGCCAGAGGTGAATGATGGAGCCTGTACTGACGCAGAAGATATCTTAGTGACATTCAGAGACTCTGTGGATCTGGTGTGCAAAGGAGATAAGGCAGCGATCGTCCACAGAATATGGAGAGCCGAAGATGAGTGTGGTAATGTGAGAGAGGCGATTCAAGAGATTACGATTATTGATCCTAATCCTCCTGTCCTCGTCGTGAAGCCAGAGGTGACTATATCACTTGGTCCTGATGGACATGTTAATTTGACGAGAGACGATGTGATCTTGAATCTATTTGATGCCTGCTTTACAGATGCGTCAGATATAGAGCTGCTTATAGAGCCAGGCTACTTTAACTGTAGTGATCTAGGTGAACATCGAGTGATCGTCGCTGCGACTGATCCGTGTAATAATAAGACAGCCTACGAAGAGGTCATCGTGACCATCGTGGACACAGTAGCACCAGTATTAAACTGTCCTGCTGGTACCGTGAATGTGGATATCAATCCAATGGATTGTGATGCTTCATTTGGTGGTGTAGTGGATATTTTGGCAGGAGTCGATTGTAATGTAGAGATCTCGACATTGCCAAAGCTGGATGCCGGTATAGACATCACGACGACATCCATTCTTGTGACGGCAGTGGATGCCTCAGGCAATACCTCTACTTGTAATGTGAGTGTGAGTGTGTCCCTGACTGAGCAAATCGACTTTGAGACAGCCTTAGCCTGTAATGATCGGCTGAATGTATCCTTAGGCGGAGAGTGCTGGTTAGAGCTGACACCCGATATGATCCTGGAAGGTGACCTTCAGATATGTTCTAATCTCTTGTGTATCGAAGTCGAAGATGAAAGTGGAAGCGATCATCTTAATTTCTTCGATGAGACAGATGTGAATCAATTATTTAAAGTAAAAGTGGTTGACTGTAATGGATCAGGTAATAGCTGCTGGGCAGAGGTACTGATCGAAGAGAAGCAGATCCCTATCGTCTCATTCCCAGTGGATACCATGATACTCTGCGTCGAGCCGACTGATCCAGAATACCATAAATTAGGATTCCCGATCATAGAGAACTGTGAGCTGGATGTCGATATTGATTATGAAGATGTATATCGTGAGTTTGAAGAGTGTAGCGATCCGCGAGCCACCATCGAGAGAAGATGGTTCGTCCAAGATGATGAAGGTAATGTCTTGCGAGACACTCAGATCATCAGCATCCTGCCATTCTCTAATGAGCACTTGGTGTTCCCGGAGGACTTATCATTCTATAATGATAATGTGGTCAACTGCCTTGATGTCTCTGAGACAGAGGAGGAAATAGAGACAGGTATGATAGATCCGACATCTAAGATCCACCCAGATAGCACAGGTAAGCCTAATATTTTTGGAATCGACTTATTTGATAACAATGGCCTATGCTTATTCTCGATGGATTATAAAGATGAGGTCCTTGATCTCTGTGGAGGGTCGTATGAGATCCTTAGAACATGGAGTGTCAGAGACGCTTGTAATTCCATCAATGTTGAGAATAATTTAGTCAGGCATACACAAGTGATCACGGTCTATGATGTCAATGGACCTCAGGTACTTGACGAGAGAGTAGCGGTGACCGTGAGCAGCAGTCCATGGACATGTGCTTTCGCGGGCTATTTGCCGCAGCCTGACTCCATCGTGGAGTCATGTGGCATATTCGAATTTGACGCTTATGTCACGGGCCCTGGAGCGGGATACATAGAGCTGGAAGGCTCCTATGAGACTGGAGATCTACAGATCGTAGGTATCGGTATCGAAGAGGGTACACACTGGGTGACCTATGTGTATAAAGATGGCTGTTCTAACATAGAGCTATTCAAATACCAGCTGGAAGTCATCGACGAGGTGGCACCTGTGGCCGTATGTAATAGTAGCATCCAAGTGGTCGTCACAAGCAATGATGAAGACGGTGCAGTAGCTAAAATATACGCTGAGAGCATCGATGGTGGGAGCCAAGATGCAGGTTGCGGACCGATTAAAGAGCGATGCATCATCAAGCGCGTGGATTTTGACGCGGGTGAGATCGGCACGATTGGAGGAGAGCTGGCTTACAGAGCCGTGAATGGCTGCTTCCAAGATGGAGAGCTGATAGATACGACATTCGATAAGAATGGTGCTGTGGATTCCATAGCGAGAATCCCTTTCGTCATCTGCAGCGATGTGGTGAAGTTCTGCTGTACAGACTTAGGCCTCCAAGATGTCGTCTTAGTGGTGAAGGATGATGCTGGCAATAAGAGCCACTGCTGGACCACCGTAGATGTAGGAGACAAGTCAAATGCGAGATTAGACTGTCAGCCACATACGATAGACTGTACGGATGATCGTGACAGCAAGTTCTTAAAGCCCATCGGCTACAACGATTTCTGTGGCGATGATGTGCCTCTGGCATACATAGATGATTCAGACTTCCTCGATGGATGTGGTGAAGGCCAAATCTTCAGAATCTGGTACTTAGATGCTAATGGTAATGATACGATCGATGAAGGCGAAGCAAGCTGTAACCAAGTGGTGACAGTGACGAACTCTACAGTATTCGATCCATATACGATCAAATGGCCAAAGCACTACACAGGAGAAATATTCGACGGAGTGAACTTAGAGTGCGATGCAGATACAGTACTACAAGAGATAGCGACCACAGTAGCTATGGGTGACGTATTCACCTGTACAGCTGATGTCGGTGGCGATCCAGTATGGTGTAATACAGCCTGTGGACTCATCGGTGTCAGCTCCGAGGTGGATACAGTGAATGCCTCAGACGCCTGCCTCAAGTTAGTGAAGCGATGGACGATCATCGACTGGTGCTACTGGGAGGCTAACGGCAGTGACGTAGATGACGAGAATGATGGAGCTGGAGACCAGTTTCAAGCGGTCGAAGACTGGGCACAAGGCCTGTGTGATGGCTGTGTAGACAATGTCTCAGACGATCCAGTATACTTCAGATATACAGAAGTGGATTTAGACGGATACTATACCTATGATCAAGTGATCAAAGTGGTAGATGATACAGCTCCCAGCATATCAGTAGAGGATATCCTCGTGAATACAGTCGGAGGAGCGACAAGCAAAGATGATGATACAGCCTGCACAGGATCAGAGACGATCACTGCCGTAGCCACAGATCTTTGTGGTGATGTAGAGGTGCCAGCAGAACTGATCAGCTGGACGATCGAGTATGATAATGGTGTGCAGAGCAGCACGACGACAGCTCGAGGTGGCTCGGCGACAATCGAGACTCAGGCAGGCGTGCCAGGTGATGAGCACACCGTGAGCTTCACAGCGAGAGATGGCTGTGGTAACAGCACGACGGAGACCATCAGCGTGACCTTTAGAGATGAGAAGGCACCGGTGCCACTGTGTATCTCAGGCATCACGACGGCCTTCATGGAGTCTACAGGTAAGGTAGCGATCTGGGCTAAGGACTTTGACCTGGGTAGTTTTGATAATTGTTCAGATCTATCCTTCAGCATCGTTAATTCGGGAGAGACACCTGCCTCACCAGACTCTTCAGCCTTTGCAGACCAGGGCAGCATCGAGTTTGATTGTACAGACTTATCTAACTTTTATGAATTAGATGTATGGGTCTGGGATATCTCAGGAAATGGAGACTTCTGTACGGTAGGCGTGCTGATCGGTGGGACCTGCGATGGGTCAGAACCAGGTAATGGTGCTGGTGCGATGATCTCGGGCTCTATCTATACAGAGAATGATGACATGGTAGAAAATACGTCTGTGAGATTAGCAGCTAATGAGTTGGCTGAATATCCAAAGTCAGCATTGACGGGCAGTGATGGACAGTATGCCTTCGCTTCTAATCCATTAGGCTTCGCTTATACGGTGACACCGCGAAGAAATGATGACCACATCAATGGAGTCAGCACACTGGATATACTATTAATCCAGCGACACATTTTGGATCTGAATAAACTCGATAGCCCATACAAGCTCATCGCCTCAGATGTAAATAATGATCAGAATACTTCAGCGGCGGATATCTTAGAATTGAGACGTTTGATTTTAGGATTGACAAATACATTTAGCAGTAATGAGAGCTGGCGATTTGTCAATAAATCATCTAATTTCTTCGAGCTAAGCAGCCCGTGGCCATTTGTAGAGATCCTGTATCATGAAGAGCTGCAGACAGATATGCTACAGCAGGACTTCATAGCGGTGAAGGTAGGAGATGTGAATGCGGATGCAGCGGCGAATGGATTTATGAAGTCAGAGACTCGATCAGGTACTAAAGCATTTAGCATCAGAGATGAATCATTCGCTGCAGGTGAGGAAGTGACCGTGGCTATATATGCCAAAGACATTTCATCATTTGAGGGTGTCCAGTTCACTATGAGGCATGAGGGATTACGCTTTGAGGAGTTGATCTCAGGTGCGATCGATGTGAGTCCTGAGCAACTGGGAGTCCACACTTCTGCCTTGACGATGAGCTGGGAGTCGATGACGGCTATCACGCAGACGGATGAAGCTTTATTTGAGCTCAGATTCACTTCGACCGAGACTGGTCGTACTGCTGATGCCATTAAGATGAACTCCAGTATCACATCATCAGAGATCTATAGTGGAGAAGAGGTGTCAACACTTGTATTAGCGGTGGATCAAGATCGATCAGAGCTGACATCAGCGATGCTGATGCAGAACGATCCTAACCCCTTTTCTATGGTGACAAAGATCAGCTTTGCGCTGCCATCTGCTGCAGAAGCATCCGTGATCATATATGATGTGACAGGTACAGAGATGAAGCGCTATGCAGGCCAATACGGTAAGGGTCTACATACCATAGAGCTGGCAGAAAACGAATTAGAAAGTTCAGGCTTATA
>CALFUK010000156.1 GCA_937929945.1 uncultured Saprospiraceae bacterium | reverse complement strand
CCATCGTTCTTTTCTCCTCCAGAGCAAGCCCAAATCATGATCATCAAAGGAAGTAGTACAATCAGCTTTTTCATCTATGTCTAATTTTAATCGAAATATAACGAATCTATAAAACATCTGCTGTCAAATATCAGAAAGCTGTGAAACAAAGTTGGAGCTCATGACACAATCACCTAAGTAATCGACAATGTCTTGTATGTAAACATGTAGGTAATTCTCGTACTAAATATAGGTAAATCCAGGTACTATAACCGATGAGCACACGCCTATGTTTGCCCTGCAAAAATGTGCGATTGACCAATTGGATATATCGAACATATAATAGTGAACTGAAGATAATTTAAAATAATTGTGAACAGAGTTAGAGTAATTAGTCCCAATGAATTCGAACCAGTAAATCACTGGTATCCAAAAGCATTGAACGCCACAATACATCCCATGGTCAGTTTCTTTTTGAATCTCGATCGAGAGCGGATCATTAAACGCTACTGCCATATGCACCCTACAGTAGACAAAGTCAAGCTGGGAGAGATTTTGAATCACCGATCCAAATATTTTTTATGGGCGGGTGCAGACGTCCTGAATGTCACTTCAGCAGCAGGCAAGCGGCAGATGGTCGTGATCGAGAATAACTCATGCCCTTCAGGACAGAAATCAATGCCGCTCGTGGATGACAATCAGGAGCAAGGCAGCTATCGACTCTTAGTAGAGCGTACCTTCAAGCCCAGCCTGAAAAACCTCAGAAATAAGATTGATGGTGGCCTAGCAGTGATCTATGATAAAAATCCTATGGAAGTGTCTGGCTATGCCGAAGTGATAGCTGATGTGATGCAGGAGCCAGTACATTATGTATCATTTCATGATGCCGATGATGCTGCTGCGGCTAAATTCATAGACGGAGTACTACATGTGCAGAACCAATCAGAATGGATGCCGATCAGAGCCGCATTCAGATATGTCACGCAGAAGCCATGGAATAGAATACCTGTGAACTGCAAAACTAAAATCATCAATCCCACCATAGCCTGCCTGGCAGGTGGCCGAAATAAGATGGTAGCTGCCAAAGCTTATGACATATTCAATGCCGAATTAAGAGAGTACGGCCTGAAAATCAATACGCCTGAAACCATCTGGGATGTAAGCAAAAATGAGATCCCTCTATGGGTGAAGAAATTGGGTGGTCACGCAGTCATCAAGGTACCTTACAGCAATGCTGGCCAAGGTGTATACACCATCGTCAATGAAGAAGAACTCGATGCATTTATGGATTTGGAGTTTGATTACGATCTATTTATAGTGCAGAGCCTAATCGGAAATTTTAACTGGAGCAGCACCACCTCCACTGGCAAGCTGTATCACGTAGGAATGATGCCTAATCAGAAAAACCAAACCTATGTCGCTGATATTCGCATGATGGTCAGTACGACGCCTGATGGCATCAAGCCACTCTGCACCTACGCCAGAAGAGCAGAGAAGCCGCTGGTGGATGACATACCCACTGGTAAAGATAGCTGGGCTATGCTAGGAACTAACCTATCGATAAAAAACTCAGATGGATCTTGGAGTAGCGATACGAATCGGCTCATCTTAACAGACCGTCGAGATTTCAATAAGCTGGGCATTGGCCTGGATGACTTAATCGAAGCCTTCATCCAGACAGTCCTCTCTATGGTAGCCATCGATAAGATGGCGCAGACGCTGGTAAATAAAAAAGGTAAATTCAGAATGAAATTATTCAAGAGCCTGAACAATGATAAGAGTCTGCTAGACGAAATACGATTAGACTAAGCTGACATCTTTAGATATAAAGCCACTTTTTGATTTAAAATCTAATTAAAATGAAACCACGAATTATCAAAGATTTTGAAAAGCTCAGTGAAGAATTAGTCGCTTTAATTAAATTGGAATACCCTTATGGCTTCGAAAAGAAGCTCATCCAATTTAAAAATAAGGAAGGAAAATTTGTCTCTGCTCTGCCCTATGAGACAGAGGATCACCAGTACTTAGTTAGAATGACACGCGTAGAAGCCCGGCAAATCATAGATGAAGATAATGACTTTGATAATGATGGCAACCTGACAGACGAGGCTAAAGATAATTTAGAAGAGATCGTAGACCCATCCACGGAAGAGAATGATGGTTAATCTGATGAAACGGCTGACACCATGAGTACATACAAGATTTTGGCACTTACTGACCACAGGACTCACAGCAAGGAGAATTCACTGTACGCACTGCTGAGTCAGATGGCTTCCCACACGGCGTGTAGCTGTCTACACGTGGCGACCAGAGGGTCAGCGCAGAATGCTTCCTTCTTCTCCAGCCCTCATCTGAGCGACTTAGAGGTGATACAAGTGACACGGGACTTTCGGTATGAGGTGACGGGGAGTCAGTACAGTAGACAAGCCTTGAAGGTAAAGCCACACGACTACGATATCATCTTACTGCGTCTGCCTCGACCTGTGAGTGATGCTTTTTTAGTCGCTCTGCATGAGCTGGCGTCTGACGCAGTCATCATCAATCACCCCTTAGGCATCATCGAGTGCAGCAATAAGTCTTTTCTACTGAATTTTCCGGAGCTGTGTCCGCCTATCCAGCTGTGCAAAAGTGCAGCCGAAGTCGTGGACTTTGCGCAAGGGCGTGATATCGTACTGAAGCCGCTGCGAGAATATGGTGGTAAGGGACTGCTCAAAATAGTGGGTCATGTGATCAGCGACGATAAGACAGATTGGGACTTAGAGAGCTACCTACCGCGGATAGAGCCAGAGCTCGAGACATCAGGCTATCTGGCCATGAAGTATCTTAAGAATGTCACCAACGGCGATAAGCGAATCATTGTCGTCAATGGAGACATCTTAGCGGCATCGAATCGACTACCGCCCAAAGGATCGTGGCTATGTAATGTGGCAATGGGCGGATCCTCCGTCCCTGCAGAACCCACGAAACAAGAGATACATATCGTCGATACGATTAATCCTCTCCTGCGTGAGCACGGCATTCTAATCTATGGCGTCGACACCTTAGAGGATGATGATGGCATGCGAGTTCTCTCTGAGATTAATACATTAAGCGTTGGTGGATTTCCCCAAGCCGAGCGACAGACAGGTAGACCCATCATCGCTATGACAATCAATAAAATATTTGAATATGCATCACACCACCATGAACCATAACATAAAAACAGTCCAAGAATTCAATATCGAAGACACACCTAAGGGCTCGATAAAGTACCACTGGCTAGAGATCATATCTGATGGCTTCGGTAGCCCCGTAAGTATCCCACTCATCGTAGCCAGAGGCCTGCAAGATGGACCAGTCTTAGGTCTGACGGCCGCAGTCCATGGTAATGAGCTGAATGGTATCCCCGTGATCCAGCGGCTCTTTCAGGAAATAGATGTCCAAGAACTATCAGGGACTATCATAGGTGTGCCCGTAGTGAATGTACCTGCTTATATCCGTAAGAGTAGACGCTTCAATGATGGCGTAGACATCAATCACATTATGCCTGGCAAAGAAGATGGAAACATCAGCGAGATCTATGCCCACCGATTCTTTAAACGATTAGTGGTGCACTTTGACTATTTATTAGATCTACATACCGCCTCCGCAGGTAGAATCAATTCGTACTATGTCAGAGCTGATATGGAGCACGAAACTACCAGAAAACTAGCCCTGCTGCAGAATGCAGATATCATCGTCCATAACCCACCCTCTGACGGTACGCTGCGCGGTGCAGCTGATGCCATAAATATACCAGCCATCACACTCGAGGTCGGCAACCCGAATACCTTTCAGAAAAAATTAATCCGTAGCGGCATCGAAGGCATACATAATGTGCTCTGCCACTTACAAATGATAGGAGACGACATCATCGCGCCGGCAAAAGAGACAGTCATATGTCAATATTCTTATTGGATCTACACCGATCGTGGTGGTCTGATGAATTTATCTGTGGCCTTATTAGATTCGCTCGATGAAGGATCACACATCGGTACGATAAGAAATATCTTTGGTGAAGTATTAACAGACTATATAGCACCAGAAGCCGGCATCGTCATTGGTAAAAGTGTCAGCCCAGTCAATCAGTCAGGAGGAAGAATCCTTCACTTGGGAATCGTCAGATGACAAGCACTCACTAATCGCTATCATAATTATACTGGAGTAGAGAATACTATAGGCAGCAGACTCTTACTTGATGAAATATACTCATTATTTTATTGAGTGTATTCTTATGATTACCATTGCAACATAGGTAATTCGCGCAGGAGAAATACGTCTTTTGTATGATGATCTAATCTATTCTACTCCTTTACTTTTACATCTGAAATAATTGAAAATAGACACTATAACTTAAACGGACAATATCATGAAAGAAGTCCTACTAATATCCAATCTTGATATTCAATCTCCTGACATACTAAGATATGTATCAGCATTTTGCAAGCATTACGGATGTAAGCTACACATCATACACTTCGATGAAAGTGTAGACCCCGTATTGCTTTCCGCTACTTCTACATATTCTAAGTTGGGCTTCGACATGGATTCCTTTGAGCGTAGAGAGGATTTAATCAAGAAGATCAAAACTCAGTCTGGGTCCTACATTGATGCGGACTGGGTGAATATTACCATTAAGGGGGATCGTGAAGCTTGGTTTATCGATCAATTTATCTCAAAGAACCAGCTGGATCTACTCATTGTGGGCCAGAACATTTTTAAAAAATATCACGACCACATCGGTGCGAGCATTCGAGACACCATCACTCTGCACACCATGACACCAATGTTAGTGCTGCCACCCCAGCAGCTATTTAAGCCGATCGAAACAGTGAATTATCTACTCAAAGAAATGAATGACTCCAATCTTCAACATATGGAAGCGCTCTGCACGATGATGTCAGACATAACTATTAAGTTGACTCATATCATAGAAGATCACAGAGAAGCATTAGATAAAGTGTCAGCTGAAAGATGGATGAACTATGTGAAGAAGCATATCAGCTCGCAGGTGACATTACAATTAGAATCCGCTGACTACAGTAAATACATACAACAAGAAAACTATGCAATCACACAGCTCTCTGACCTATTGGTGTTCTCGACCTACAATCGAAATTTTTGGGATAGAATCATTGATCCAAGTACGACCTTAAGACAGCTGAGTACACTGCAGATTCCGGCGTTAATCTTCAAGCATCGTAAGTCACATCAAAAAAAACTTGAGGATAAGTGAGCCTCATCACAAATTAGAATAATACACGCTGAAGAGTATGATAAACGTAAGCTCTCTTTAGTACCTTTATTTACAGTACATCTCCAGCATGATAAATTTATAAATGAAAGAAGATTCTGACATTCAAAGTTCTGACAATCCAGAAGATATAGCCATCGGCGCAGTCCAGATCATCAGTATCACACCCACTATGGAAAAACGGACCCTCGCCAACTGTGCGGACTCCAGCTGGTACTACGGACAATCATCAGGTCAATCACCTCTTCACTACTTCATATATCCAGCTCATGCTGCTTAGTGAGACAGAAGCATATGACTTTCTAATGTCTGTAGTGAGTAATGCCCCACTGGGTATCCTAACCTACACACTGGATGGTAACATATCCATGTGCAACCAGCTAGCGTCTATGCACTTACAGCTCAATCAGAGCCCAGAAACTCTGGTAGAGCGCCCTCTCACCGACTATATCTCTCATCTGCCTAACCTACATTCAGTCGTGTCAGACAGCGTCAACAAATCTCGGCAGGCATTCGCCATACCAGAGCTATCATTCGAAAACGGAACCTACATAGCAGTGAATGGGAGAAAACTCGCTAATGGAATGATCGTCACCACCCATGATATCACCCCAATAAAAACAATGCAGCAAGCTAACGTCACAGCTATGCTTCGGGGACAAGAAAAGGAACGACACCGGCTCTCAAAAGAAATACATGACGGCATAGGACCACTGATGTCCACCATCAAATTAAATATTGACAGTATAAAAAATGATCTCAAAGATGACATCGAGAAAAATACCATGTTAAAATTTAATGCGATTCAGGATCTTATCAAAGACGCATCTGAGGATATACGCAGTATCTCGCACGCACTAATGCCCAGCGCTCTGCGCGATTTTGGTCTGCGATCCACACTGGAAAATCTAATCCAGAAAATCAATCAAAGCGAAACTGTAAAAGTAAGCTTCTATTTTTCTGGAAGTGAAGACAGGCTAAATATGTATACAGAGATCGCTGTATACCGCATGGCTAAGGAGCTGATTAATAATGCATTAAAGTACGCCAATGCGAAGCAAATAGTCGTACAGCTTATCAGATTCGAACACATGATACAATTATCAGTAGAAGATGATGGAAAAGGCTGCAGTCAGCCAATTTTAGAATCTATGATCACGAGTGGCATTGGCCTGCAAAACATATATACCAGAACAGAGGCTCTGAAAGGGACATTCATCATAGACAGCAGCGAGGGCAATGGGTTTTCAGGGACAATTGAAATACCTACTGAATAGAAGCACATGATAAAAGTAATAATAGTAGACGACCACAAAGTATTTAGTGATGGCATCATCTCCATTCTCAATGAAGAAGATGACATCAATGTGAGTAGCTCAGCATCGAGCGCACAGGAGCTCATTCAGAAGCTAGAGCGAGAACCGGTAGATGTCATATTGATGGACATCACCTTAGGAAAAGAATCTGGTCTGGACATCACCGCTACAGTGAAAACACTGTATCCTGAGATCAAGGTACTCATACTATCTATGCACGCTGAGCGAGGCTACATCGTGAAAGCCATCAAGTCAGGTGCCAATGGATACCTTCTTAAGGAAATAGGCCGAGACGAAATGGTGAAAGCCATCAGAGCCGTATACCTTGGTGGGACCTACTACAGCCAGCAAGTATCTTCAATTATCATCAATCAATTCGCCGTAGACAGCAAAAGTAAATCCAATGGTGCCAACGATGTCCAGCTTACACCCAGAGAGAAAGAAGTGCTCATCCTCATCACCAAGGAATACACCAATCAAGAGATTGCTAATGAACTCTTTATCAGTATCAGGACAGTCGATACGCATCGCAGAAACCTACTAGAAAAACTGCAAGCGAAGAATACCGTTGGCTTGGTAAAGTATGCGATGAAGTCTGGCTTAGTCGATTCTGAGTGATAGAGTAGAGTAATTTTAGTGATAGCTAATCATTCAGAGTAAGAATATCACATAACATATCATTTACTTCTATCGTGCTACAAGTTCTGAGCTTCGTCACTTCTGAGCTTTCTGATGGATTACTTTAGCTCGATGTGCAGGAAGAATCCTATGTATTTTGACATTCATCACTGCAAGACCAAATCACTCTGTGCACTAAGTTGCTGCCAGCAGGTACGGCCATTTTTTCTATGAAGATCTCTACGACCTATATTTATATAGAGGTCAGCTTGCACCTGCAAGCCGGCTGATTATGACCACTTCTAATCCACGATGCATCTCAGCATTTTACCTAGTCAAAATACCAATATATACTGATATAGGCCAGCTTGATATGGCTCAAATTTGTCCTATGAAATTTTTAGTATTTAATACATTTCAAAAAATCAAAATGAAGAAGATTTTTAAATTCAAAGATGACATGTCTCCTCGCGATTCTAAAAGAAAAATCAAGAAGCAAAGACGCCGTCAGGCCCCTAATCTCAAGCAAGAGATAACTGATAAATATAGACGGTCTGGCTCATTCGATCTTAACTATAGAGATAGTTTCTGAGAGTCGATTGACTAATCATAGCCTATCAACAAATAAGGGAATTATCGATTTAAAAGCGAAAAATACTAAGCAAAATCACTTCAATGTATGGCTATTTGGATAACTAAATAAAAGTAAAACATAGGCTAATAAAAAGCCTTCTTTTCTGCCTAACGTGTCAGAACATCATTAATATTCAATGATCAAATTATTTGTAACAGTAAAACAATCACTCAAATGCAAAACAAGAAAACAAAAGCAGCAGCAGCAAGAAAAACTGCAGAAGCAATGAAAGCAAAAAAGAAACAAGAGAGAATAGCTCGTGTAGGCAATCAGGCCCCAGCATCCACCATGAAAAATAAAGGTAGATCTGCAATTCCTCAGTCTAAGAAAAGAGGGAAGTAGTGATCGAAGAAGATCCATTAGAAGAATTCATAGCCAAATATAAAACTGAATTTGATAGTGCTAAGTCTCCTCCATCTATTTGGATTCACATTCTGATGGGAATAGATGAGTTGCCTTGGATATTATAATTTAATCAGATGATACAGGCTGCCCACAGGGGGCAGCCTGTCGTTATAGTAGCCTACAGCTGCTCCACTTACTGTAGGGCAATACACCTACTATACAGGATGATCCACATCCGCTCACTTATACATACCGGTTATACTACTGATATAGATGGCTCTGCCAAAATGCAATATCTCTGACCTTCTGAAAGTGAATACTGAAATAAGGATAATTATGATGTAATTGAAAAACTATTAACCCTCCTATAGTTTCCTAAGGTTTTATCCTATACCTTTGTCGCCTATACCGCCTATGGAAATTAAAATCATCGATATCTCTAAGAAGCTATTTCTGAGCTACGGCCTCAAAAGCATCAGTATGGATGATATCTGCAAGAAGATGGGCATCTCCAAGAAGACCCTATACCAGTACATTCCGACCAAAGCCAAACTTGTAGAGAAAGTCGTCCTGAACAGAATTCAAGAAGAGCAGGCCGAAGTCAACGAAATCATCAGCCAAGAATACGATGCTGTAGAAGAATACATAAATATTGGCAGACACATCGTCAAGACACTGCGAGAGATGAAGCCTACTGTCATCTATGATCTCCAAAAATACTATCCCAACGAATGGAAGAAACTAGAGAGTCTGCAAGTCGAGTTCATGGGAGAAGTAATCAGCAACAACATCACAAGAGGAAAAAAAGAAGATTTATATAGAGATAATGTAGACGCAGGCATCATCTCCAAGCTCTACATTTCTAAATCATTAGCCATCGTAGATGAGCAGACATTCCCATTGCAGAAATACAGTAAAGACGAGTTATTCAAAGAATTTGTGCGCTACCATATTTACGGCATTGCCTCCAAGCAAGGACTGAAGCGACTCGAACAATTAATAGATCAATTATGAAACACCTTTTAAATATCATCTTCTTCCAGCTGATCTTGATCTGCTCAGCTAGTAGTCAGTCAGAATTCAGTCTGGATCAAGCGATTGACTACGCCATCAAGAGTAGTAATGCGATGAAGGCTGAAGCGCTAAATGTCATGGATGCAGAGGCACGCGTAAAAGAATTTAAATCTGCAGGTATGCCTAAGCTGAACTTAGGTGTCAATTACAATTATAATTTCATCAGACCCGTCCAGCCGACAGAAGACTTCTTATCACCAGCTATCTTTGGCATTCTGAATGAATTTGTCTTTCAAGAACCGGTGGACCCTGGTCCACCTGAGACATTCGAGCTGACCTTCGCGAGGAAGCACACCTTAGCCGGCTATGCTGACTTCCAAGCTCTGGTCTTTGACCCTGTATTTCTGAAAGGTCTGAAAGCGGCTAAGGTCTCCGTGGATCTCGAGCGACTCCGATCTAAAATCTCCGAACGTGACATCATCATAGAAGTGACTAAGGCCTACCTCGGCACCCTCGTCGCTTATGAGAATAAGATCATCATCGAAAATAATATCTCCATCGTAGAGACCATGCTGCATGAGACCACTCAGATCTACAAGGCTGGATTCGCTGAGCAGCTGGATATAACCAGATTAGAGCTGTCAAGAGATAATCTTACGATGGAATTAGAGAATCTGACACAACTGATCGAAGTAAGTAAGAATCTGGTTAAATTCCACATGAACTACCCATTCGATAAAGACATCGCTCTGACTGATGACCTGCAGAGCATGCTGGACCAAATCCAGCTCGAAGATGACCTCATGTTAGCCTCAGAGCTGCGCTATACTGATCGACCAGAATACGAAGTACTCAATAAAGCCATCGAGCTAGACCAATACGACATCGACCGATTAGGTCTGCGCTGGCCTGTCTTAAGAGCCAACATCAACATTCAAGAATCTCTACAGCGAGACAATTTATTTGATGGAAATGAATCAGGCTTTCTACCTGCTGGCTTCGTGGGTTTAAATCTAAACTATCCACTGATCGATGGCAGAGAAAAAAAATCGAAGCAAGAGCGCGCTAAAATCCGCAAAAAGCAGAAAGAGCTACAGCGTGAAGATTTTGAAAAAGGCATGGAGCTAGAAGTGATAAACTCAATGACAGCCCATCGCAATGCGAAGAAGACGCTACAAAACAGAGAGAGTGCCGTCACCAAGACCAAGGGCATCTACGATAAAACACAAATAAAATTCAGAGAAGGAGTCGGATCAAGCGTAGAGGTCAGCCAAGCTGAAAACTCGCTCTATCAGGCCCAGGCTGCTTATATCGGTGCGCTCTACGATGTAGTGCTCACTAAGACTGATCTGGATATTGCATTAGGAAAATTAAAAAATTAGAGGTCGAGCATGGAAATCAAATCATATATAAGCTACATACTGACAGTCTTGGCCATCGCCCTATGCTTGGTCTCATGCCAGCAAGAAAAGGCAGAAACGATACCGACAGACATCGAGGGCAAAAAAGCGTACCTCAAAAATAGAGAGAAAGAGATGCGCACACTGGAGGCCGAGATAGCAAGCCTCAAAGACGAACTCAAGGCAGAAGATCCCAGCATGACTAAGGCGCCTAAGCTGGTCACTGTGGATACCATAAAGTCCTCCACATTTCAAAAATACACCACACTGCAGGGGAATATCATCTCTGATGAAATGATCAATGCCTCCAGTGAGATCGGTGGCAGAATACTAGACATCTATGTCCAAGAAGGCCAGGCCGTAAAGCGCGGTCAGCTCATCGCTAAAATAGACTTAGAGACGGTGAATAAGCAAATAGAAGAACTGCAGACTTCATTAGAACTGGCTAAGACGCTCTACCAGAGGCAGAAGAGTCTGTGGGACCAGAATATCGGTAGTGAAGTGCAGTATCTGCAAGCTAAGAATTCGAAAGAAAGAATCGAAAAAAGCATAGAAAGCATCAGCTTCCAGCTGTCCAAGCAAAATGTGTACAGCCCTAGCTCAGGTGTGATCGATAGAGAATTCAGACAGCCAGGCGAGGTGACCTCACCGGGAGGCCCCATCGTCCAGATCCTAAATACAAATAAAGTAAAAGTGGTGGTAGATGCGCCTGAGGACTACCTCAGCATCATCAAAAAGGGAGACTATGTCGACATCAATATACCTGCTCTTTCCAAAGACGTGAGAGCCAGAGTGACTCAGATCGGACGCATGATCGATCCAGCTAATCGGACCTTCAAAGTAGAGGTCAATCTGAATAATCGTAATGGCGAGCTCAAGCCTAACCTGATGGCAGAAATGAAGATCAAAGAATCAGAAATCAAGGATGCGATCGTACTCTCCTCGGAGTTAGTCCAGGAGGAGGTCAGCGGTAAGAGATATGTCTACGTGGTGAAACAAAATACAGATGGCGACACCATCTGCAGCAAGCGCTATGTGGAGACTGGTGACAACAGTGACAATGGTGTCATCATTAACTACGGTCTGAGATGGGGCGAAGTCATCGTCGATGATGGAGCCAGAAGCTTATTGAATAATGAGGTCATAAAGATTAAGTCATAGATGAAAGAAGAACTGACTGAACGTATCGAAAAAAGAGAATTCAAATTATCAACTTTCGCGATTGATAATGGGACTAGTATTTTTCTCTTGGCATTCATGATCTTGATATTCGGGATCAATGCCTATGATGCCATGCCCAAAGAAAAATATCCAGAAGCATACTTTCCTAAGGTCATCATCACCCAAGCCTACTTTGGCAACTCCGCTGAAGAGATGGAAGACCTCATCGCCAGGCCCATCGAGAAAGAACTGAAGAGCATCACAGGCATCAAAGAAATCCTCTCTACATCACTGCAAGACTTCTCTCTGATCACTGCAGAATTCGGTACAGATGTCGATATCGATGAGGCTTATGACGATGTCAAAGAAGCCGTGGACAAAGCGAAGTCTGAGCTGCCGAACGACTTAGACTTAGAGGCGACAGTCGAGCAAATGGATGTATCTAAGCAGCCCATCGTCGTGGTGAATGTGGCAGGACCATTCAACATGGATCAGCTGAAGAAAAATGCAGAATTCATCCGTGATGAGATAGAAGAAATACCTGAGATATCATCAGTCACACTGAAGGGCGCACTGGAGCGAGAAGTGAGAATCGATGTGGACCTCCGCAAAATGGAAAGCTTCAAGCTCTCCTTTATGGATATAGAGCAAGCCATCTCCATGGAGAATATGTCTATGAGTGCGGGCGAGCTGGTCAATAATGATTTTAGAAGATCAGTAAGGGTACTGGGCCAATTCACTGAAATAGATGAAATCAAGAACATCATCATCAGAAGTGAATTAGAAAAACCCATCTACCTCCGTGATATAGCCACTGTGACATATGGATTCGAAGATAGGGCTAGCTATGCTAGAGCTAATGGACTGCCTGTCATCTCACTAGAAGTACTGAAGAGAGACGGTCAAAATCTACTCTCTGCTGCTGACAAAATCAATCAGCTACTGGAAGATTTAAAGCCTTCCCTTCCAGAAGAACTAAAGATATCAAAATTTAATGATCTCTCCATCTCGACGCGGGATGAAGTCGCCAATCTCGAGAACAGCATTATCTCTGGTGTGATCTTAGTCACCTTAGTTCTCCTATTTTTCTTAGGCTTGAGAAATGCCATTTTCGTCGGTATCGCCATCCCTTTATCCATGTTGATAGGCATATTATTCCTCTATCTCTTCGATATCAGTCTGAATATTGTGACCCTCTTCAGCCTGATATTAGCTCTCGGCCTCCTCGTGGATAATGCCATAGTCACGGTAGAAAATATCTATCGCTATATGTCGCTTGGCTATGATGGCAGACAGGCAGCTAAGTATGGCGCCGGTGAAATAGCCATGCCCATCATTGCCTCTACTGCCACGACGCTGGCTGCCTTCGTACCACTGGCATTTTGGCCAGGCATCATGGGGATGTTCATGAAGTACTTTCCGATCACTCTGATCTGTGTACTGACCTCTTCCCTCTTCGTAGCCCTCGTCATCAATCCTGTCTTCACTTCGAGATTCATGAAGATAGATCAGAGAGCAGAGACTAAATCACTGAAGCGCAGAAAAATGTTCAATGTACTGATCGGTGCTCTCATCATGCTATGTCTCGCCGTAGCCATGCACCTATTGGACATCCAGTGGGCTCGCAATGTCATCGGCATAGCGCTCATTCTAACTTTGCTTAATTTTTTCATTCTACGCCCTGCTTCCTTCGTATTTCAGAATCGAGCCTTACCCAAATTAGAAAATGCTTATGATCGATTCATCAAGCTGATTTTGACTGGCGTCAGACCTTACATCATCTTCATTGGCACCTTTGGCCTGTTAGGTTTCTCCATCTTCTTGCTCAAACTAAATCCGCCACCCATCGAATTTTTTCCTTCTGCAGATCCTAACTTTGTCAATGTATTCGTAGACCTACCCATCGGAAAAGACATCGAAGCAACTAATGAAATCTTACTACAAATAGAAAAAAATGTAGCTGACGCTGTCGAGCAGTATGGTGGCGTGGTAGAAGATATCCTCACCACCATTGGGCAGGACACGGCTGATCCGAATCGGCCACCCGAGCCAGGTAATACACCGCACAAAGCCCGACTGACCATCTCCTTCGTCTCTTCTAAGTATCGTGGAGAGGTGAATACATTCAATGTGATGGAGGACATCAGGAATGCTGTACAGGGCTACGCTGGAGTGCAGGTACTGGTCGATAAGGACGCTGATGGACCTCCAGTCGGACTCCCCATCAACATCGAATTAAAAGGTGACGATATCGATACACTATCTGCTCTCTCCGAGCGCCTCATCACATTCGTCAATCAGAATGACATACCTGGCATCGAAGAACTCAAAGCAGATGTGGTCATCGGCAAGCCAGAGCTACTCGTGCATGTAGACAGGCAGATGGCCAGACGCTATGGCCTCTCTACGGCACAAATCGCCAGCTCCCTGAGGACAAGTGTCTTCGGTAAGGAGATATCAAAATATAAAGACGGCGAAGAAGACTACGCCATCATGCTGCGATCCAATGAGGCATACCGCAATGACATCAACAGTCTGCTGAGCCAGAAGATCACCTTCAGAGATCAGGCACGGCAGGGCAGATTCGTCCAGATCCCCATCAATACCGTGGCAGACTTCGAATACTCCGCAGCCTACAGCTCCATCAAACGAAAAAATCAAAGTCGAGTCATATCAGTCAGTTCTAATATCTTAGAAGGCTATAATGCGAATCAAATCAATGGAGAACTCAGAGAGCGAATGGAAAGCTTTACCATGCCAAGAGGCTACAGCTATGCATTCACAGGTGAGCAAGAATCACAAGCTGCGGATGCTGCCTTCCTGAATTCTGCTTTTATGATCGCGATCTTTTTAATCTTCATCATTATCGTCGGGCAGTTTAACTCGGTGATCTCTCCTTTCATCATCATTCTCTCCGTGCTCTTTAGTACCATTGGAGTCCTGCTGGGGTACATCATCACAGGTAAGACCATATCAGTCGTCTTCTCTGGAGTGGGCATCATCGCCCTAGCCGGTATCGTGGTGAATAATGCGATCGTACTCATCGACTACATTAATCTACAAGTAAAAAACATGCGCGAGAATCAAGGCATCAGCGACATGATCTACATGGCAAAAGAAGATGTCAAGGCCTGCATCATCAAAGGAGGCGCGACTCGACTCCGGCCTGTGCTCTTGACTGCTATCACCACGGTCCTTGGGCTTATCCCCCTAGCCATCGGATTCAATTTTAATTTTAGATCGCTCATCACTGATCTGGATCCACAGGTATTCATCGGTGGAGACAATACGGCACTCTGGGGACCTATGGCATGGACGGTGATCTATGGATTGATCTTCGCTACATTCCTGACTCTCTTTGTCGTACCGGTCATGTATTGGCTAGCCTATCTAGCTAAGCGTCGGGTACTGAATCGAAAGAAGCCTACTGATGAGAGCCGATTAGACATCCACCTCGTCGATGAGGGGACGATCTGATCAGACCAGCTCTTAGGTCTTGAGATATTTTATTGATACAACTAAACGAAGTTCTTTATCATGAAAAAGTAGCTTTACAATAGATGTGATGGCTCACATCCAGATACGTGAATCTATATCTTTATCTTGAGCCACCATATGAAACGTCTATGACGTAAATAATTAAGACACCTAAATAGATGATTGGACTTAGTTATTCGCTAACAGGCATTCAGTTCCAAAATTTAAACATTTGAAAGTACCAAGAATAGTCTGGCTATTAATAGAATTAGTAGCGCTGATTTTACTGCTCCTATTGCTTAATTCAGTACCGATCATTCATGACTTGACTTCCAGACACAATATCCTGCGGGTATCATTTAGCTTCTTAATCTATGTACTCACGATTGATCTGATCAGGCGGATTGTGGGCTATTCTTATGGTAAGAAAAATCGCCTCGGTGCTAGTTCTAAGGATAACTTTCTGTTTGGCATCAACAACATTGCCAAGGTACTGATTGGCATTGGAGGTATCGTAGCTATGTTTGGCATGTTTGGCATAGACCCGATGACGCTGATTACCTCATTGAGTATCGTCGCTGCGGCGATCTCCATCATCATGAAGGAGTACATCAATGACTTTTTAGTAGGTATTTACTTTAGCTTTTCTAAAAATTTTGAAATCAACGACTATGTCCAGCTCGCAGGCCAAAAAGGAAAAATCACTGAAATACAACTGCTCAAAATAAAGCTACTAAATGATGACGATGACTTACTGATCATGCCTAACTCTAAGGTCTATGGAAATGACATCATCAATTATACCAAGCGTGATATTAGACTCATGAGCATCGACTTTCAGATCGACATCAATCTGGTGGATGACATACAGTCCTTAGAAGATGAACTGATCATGGCGCTCAGAGATTTTGAAGAATTTTTGGAGGCGGATGCTTACAATATCAAGATCGTAGAAATGAGGAAAGACTCCTTGGACCTCAAGTTTCAGTATAAGCTGAAGCGACTGGACTATGACTTACAGCGGCAAATCAGAAGAAAAACGGTCCGCCATGTCTTCAATCACATCACGAGTAAGCAGACAAAAATAAAAGCTTCGAGCAATGCCGCCAATTAAAAACCTGAGGCTAATATTACCTATGGTATGCTACCTCAGATCATCTACCTGCATCCAGGCTTGATCTGGATGACATATCGACATTTAAGACATATTTTCCAGTGATTAATATGTGCCATAATCAGTAACGACTATATCTACCTTAATCAGCTCTCATCATCTTTCAGTGAGCTCAGAAAGGCCATCAAATCTCGAATCTCCATCTGCGATAGTATGTCCTTTACACCCGGCATACTAGATGGGATATCTTCTCTCTCGGCCACATCAGATTTAGCAATGACTCTATTCTCATCTTTACCTATTTTGATTGTGATGTCACGATCTGTCTCATCTACCACAACGCCAGCTGTAGATTCTCCATCTTTCATCTCCAGTGATACCACCCCATAGCCCTTAGCTATAGTCGCGCTCGGTTCGATCAGAGATTCTAGTATTTCTGTAGATGACATCCGCGATGCTAGTCCATGAAGGCCAGGACCAGCATTGCCTCCGTATTCGAATATGGCATGACATCTGACACACTGCGCAGCCTCATTACGATAGAATATTTCATTGCCTTTGCCTTTGTCTCCTCCTAACATGGCATATTGGTATGGCGCCAGCGAATCTTCTTTATCGTAAGTTGATTCATGTTTTGCTACAGCAGCCAATAGCGATTCGTCTCCCTGAGCTCTCATTGCTTCGATCACATCCAAGTGTATTTCTCTGGGTAAGTCACCAGACTTCACCTGATTAAAATACCCCATGAGCGCCTGCACCGCGACTCCGCTCTGCAGTGCCCCAAAGGCCGAAAGCGCCGCCTGCTGCTCTTTCATACTGCCTTCTGCTATCATCGATTCGAAGAGCTGCACTGCCTTTTCATCTGTGATAGTCGATTCTGGTATGAGCTCTAGTGCTACAGATCTCACGGTATTACTTTTATCAGCGAGCGCTATATCCATGACCTGATCCATAGCTGGATAGCTTATGGCCTGCAGCGATCTTAGGGCTTGAGCTCGGATATCACTCTCAGGATGCTGCTGGAGTAATCCGAAGATCTGATCTCCAGCTTCTGCTACTCGCAGTTTCTCCATCGCTTTTAGACTTGCGAGTACGACATCAGCTTCGGCATCAGAAAGGAATTGATTCGCATTTTCACGAAAGGCCTCTTTCACTTGTCGATCATCACGCTCTATCACACCTCTATATCGCCCATCCACTCTATCCAGGACCGATGGCTTAGCCCAAGTCCCTGCCGCTGCGATGGACTCTGCGCGCAGATCAGTCGGCGCTACAGCATTATTCGCATAGTCCATGAGTCGAGCCAGATTCTCCGTCTGCCCTACCCTCAGATTAGCATTAATGGATCTTCTGATCAGCGGTTCTAATGTGAATCGCTCATCGCCTAAGAGGGCGGCAAGTGGTGGGAGGGCTTCTTCTACCGACCAGTCGTCATTAATCCCTCGTGCCGCCTCGGCTACAATGTATTCTTCTTCATCAGCTAAAAATTCTGCTATCTCAGGACTTCTCATCCGTCTCAGGGCGACCACCGCTGCCGTCCGTAGCGCTCTGCTCTGATGTGATGCAAGAGCTTTCAGCTTGGAGGCATCCCCGATTCGTGACAGTGCCAGCGCACCTGCATGTCTCAGATAGACATCTTCATCATTATTTCTTATCAGCATCGCGATGATATCGTCTGCCGCAGCTGCGTCTTTAATTTTTCCAGCTGTCTCTGTAGCGAAGAAGCTGACTCTTGGATTCTCACTTGTGATGAGAGAGCGCATCTTTTCTTTAGCCTTGTCATAAGAAGCGTCACCAATGAGCTTGAGTGCTTGCGCTACGATTTCGGGATCGCTGTCATTAAGAAAGGTGACAAGATCTTTGGCTTTGGATTGGTCACTTCTGGCTATTTGGCCCATGCCCCACATGGCATGTATTTTCTGCAGTTGATCATTGGCCTCATTCGCTGTGCGCTTAAGTGAGGCGTATCCTTCGTCACCTCGCTTCGCTAGCTCAAACTGTGCTTTCATCCTGACGCGCATATCTTGGAAGGACATGTGCTGTATCAGAGTAGCATTGTCCAATGTGCCAAAATCTAATTGGATCAACTTCTTCGTCTGCTGTCTGATCGGTGATAGGCTTGCATCATTGGAGTCCAGCTTCCATATCCTCCCGCCGTGCTTTGCTCCCCAGCCGTCGATCCAGTCTCCGAAGTACAGAGCACCTTCTGGACCAAAGTCTAGGCCCGTAGGCAATAAGCCTTTCACCACTTCCTGCGTCTGATCCAAGTCGAATCCGGCCCCTTTAGGCTTCATGGTGAAAGCATGTATGGGGGATCGGGCGGGCGTTCCTCTGAATTCGGCAATGAAGAAATGCTTGGCCCACTTATCACCTAAAGCTGTACCCGGATTATAGACCATACCTGTAGGCCCGTTCACGTAGTTTGTGATCGGAGGGATGATGTATGCAGCTTGGCCATCCCATCTCGGCACGTGCATTTTTTCATCCATCCACACCTTATAGGAGTTGTTATCGGGATCAGTGTATTTTCCGAATTGCCAATTGATCCTCCAACCACTATCATTGCCATTGACGATGTAGACGAGACGCTCCCTTTCTCCACGATGATCACCATCATTATCCTCCGAGAAGAGATTCCCATATTCGTCAAACACAAATTCGTGCGTATTTCTGTGTCCCGCAGAGAAGACCTCAAAGTTAGACCCATCTGGCTCGCATCTGACAATCACCCCTTGGTTCGGATATTTCCACTGCTTGCCACTTTTATCGACGACATTCATACCGATATCGCCGATGCCCCACCAGATGCGTCCGTCAGGCCCGACAGTCACTCCTGACATGCCATGAGCACCGAAGCCGATGTGTACTGCGAAGCCGTGAGCAAGGCTCTCCACCTCATCAGCTATGCCATCATCATCCACATCCGTCGTCTTCCATAGGTCAGGGCCTACAGCTACGTAGACGTCATTGTCAAAATATTCTACCCCATTCGCCAAGTCCGATATTTCCTCATGAAAGTCAGCTATGTAGAGTTTAGCTTGATCTGCATATCCATCGCCAGATTCGTCTGAGACTCTCCAGACCTCTTCTTTCTCTATCGTCAGGTCTTTCCAGTTGAGCACTCCATCTTCATTAAGATCTTTCAGGTGCTTCTGAGCCTGCTCACTATCATCGGTGAATGTCTTCCTGATGAAGGCTCTTCGATCCTCCACTGACTCCCAAGAGATAGACTGAGTCATCCAGTCTCGATGCCCTCTGATATCAAACTCTGAATTTTCGATTCGATTACCTTGTGTGTAGTAGACACCGCCTTGCGGATCCATGCTGATGGCTATGGGGTCATTCACTAAGGAGTCACTCGCCCACAGTGTCAAATTCAAATCATCAGCGAGAGTCACTGCTACTTCTTGTCGTATTTTATCCGCGACTTGCTTGGCTCGTTGTTCGTCAAGATTGACCGTGATATCTGGGTATTCCTTATCAAATAATGTCTTTTCAGATTGGCAAGCTTGGATGCAGATCAGATAGAGCAAGCCAGCTAAAACCAGTAGCAGGGATAGATATTTTCTCATTGCAAAATTACTTATGATATCAAGTTAATATATTTTTATCATATCGAGGTGAGATTCATATAAGTCTAAAAATCAATGAACTAAGCAGAGAAATAAATGTATTACTTGGGAGTTAATTCTATAAATAAATAGCCTTATGAGTGAAGCGCAACTGCAGGTACTGATCATCTTTTTTTCACCACTCGCCTTATTTTTTCTGATCCAATTAATTCCAATTCCTCAACTCTTGGGAAGGCAAAAAGTAAAGGCATTCATGCGATTCACGCTGATCTTCACCTACGCGCCTATACTCTATATCTTTTATGGATTGATAGCCACCGGCTTTGATACCATGGCGGTGTTAGATGGTCAGACTGTCTATACATTGATGATGGGCATCACGATTATGTTTGGGATCATTATGATGAGCTTCACGGCCATCGCCAGACTCTATTTTCTGCTGCGAGCTAAGAAAATTATATAGCGGACCTGAGTCTATAAGTGCCTTTCGGCATGATAGGATGAGCGTACCAGCGGACCACTTTCGACAAAATCTAAGCCCTTCTCCAGGCCTACCTCTTTATACATCGCAAAGGTATCGGGGTGGACAAAAGTCTCCACGGCCAGGTGCATTTTAGTCGGCTGTAAGTACTGTCCGATGGTCAGGACATCACAGTCATGAGCTACCAGATCATCCATTATTTTGAAGACTTGCTCATCAGTCTCTCCGACACCCACCATAATGCCAGACTTCGTTCTCTTTCCTGCAGCTTTAGTCCGTTTGATTTGTTCCAGACTTCTGGCATACTTAGCTTGAGGTCTTACCTTGCGATATAGTGCCTCTACCGTCTCCATATTGTGCGATACGACTTCTTGACCTCCTTCGATCATTCGATCCAATGCATCCCAGTTAGCTTTTACATCGGGGATGAGCGTCTCGATGGTTGTCGATGGGCTGGCCGCTTTAGTTTGGACGACTGTCTGGTACCAGATTTCTGCTCCTCTGTCCTTTAGTTCGTCTCTATTGACGGAAGTGATGACGGCATGTTTGACCTGCATCAGCCTGATCGCCTCTGCCACTCTGGAAGGCTCATCTTCATCATATTCTGGTGGCCTGCCTGTCTTCACAGCGCAGAATGAGCAACTCCTCGTACAGACATTGCCCAAGATCATGAAGGTAGCCGTACCTGCTCCCCAGCATTCGCCCATATTAGGACAGCTGCCGCTCTGACAGATCGTATGCAGATCATACTCATCGACGAGCTTGCGGACTCGCTTATAATCCTCTCCTATGGGTAGCTTCACCCTCAGCCAATCTGGACGCTTCTGCCTCTTTGGGCTGGATGGATTCTCAATATTAGACTGTACGACTGGTAACTCGATCAAGACTTCGGTATTTGATGCAAAAATATACTATTTAGTAGACAGTTGGAGTAGAACTATGTTCAGGATCTGTAGTTATTTTCGTTTGCCGAATTGGGCTGACAGGTATAGATTCAGGTGGATAAACTTATTGCGAACTCCATCTCTCTCCACTAAAATGGGGAGCCGTCTGGGGAATGCATCGACCATCAGCCCGATCTCGACGGCTCTGATAGATTTATCGAAAGCTCCAAAAGCAAAATGACCCCCGATCTTAGCATGAGCTCCCACGGTAGGCCTGATCGACCAAAATCCAGTAAAGTAATTTTCGCCTCCAAAAATCAAATTATAGTTTAAAAATTGGTCATGATTCTCCTCCGTGTATCTGATAGTCTGCAGTTCTGCCATGCCTTCAGGATTCACAACTTTGAGATGATAGGGTCTTTTGAGCACCAGACTCAGGCCATAGTTATAGCTGAGACCCACTGCCAGTCCTTTTCGCTTGGCCTTCTCAGTCAGGTATTTTTTCTTACCCTGTCCAAAGCGAAACATATAAATGCTGTTCTGCTTACCATAGACAAAAGAAGATGATAGCCCTTCTCCCGAGAAATTAAGGTTCTTATTCTGTCGTCGCTCTCTTAAATCTTTCATGGTGGCAAGCTCTATCGAAAAGTAGCTGGAGTTATAGTATGATTCTATCTCTCCAAAATACATCCCAATCGATATACCACTGTTATATACCTTGAAATCATAAGCTGTCTCCGTCTCATACAGCACGCCTTTCAGATTATATTCAATCTGTTTTGGCTGAAAGACAACCTGGGCTGATGCTGATATTGAAAAACAACTGCAGACTATTATGATAAGGTACTTATACATGAACGTAGCTAAAGTTAGGAATTTAATTATTTCCTGTCTATAATGTTCATCAAAAGTGAACATTATATGACAATTTTAGCCTGTGATATATCTCTATTGCTCTCAGATCACTAATCGGACTCTCTATATCGCCTCCTACTTGGAGCACAGTCTTGGACTAGAAGTGAGATCGGTGACACAGGCCACACTGGCTATTTCAGATACATCCATCATACTCAATCATTCAAATACAGCGCTTGATGTAGACCATATCAGCATCTATGATTCAGGTCTACTGAGGCAATCTACTATTTCAGCCGTTGATCTAAGGATGAAGCTGGATGGCGATATACCTCAGCTATTTTCTGCCGAAAATGGCTCTTATGACATTGACTTCGATCTACTCGCTGCTGTATTCTATTGCCTGAGTCGGTATGAGGAATACCTTCCATTCAGTCCCGATGAGCACGGAAGATTCTGCTCTACTCAGAGCTGGGCCGCTCATGTAGACCTAGTCCAGATACCTGTCGTAGAGATGTGGATGAACTACCTCAAAGAGGCCATCAAAGCTAAATATCCCAGAATCGTATTTAAAGAGCACGTATTTCAGATTCGTCCCACTATAGATATAGACACCGCCTGGGCCTATAGTGAGAGACCTCTATGGGCTCAATTCACCAGACTCGCTAAAGCATTAGTCACCTTTGATTTCCCACGCAGCCATACTATCTTAAGAGCCATTACCCAACAAGAGGACCCATTCGATACATTCAGTTTGTTTTCAGATCTACTATGTGATAAGGAGTCTGTGTTCTTTTGGCTGATGCGCGACGAGCTGCCCTTCGATACGGCTTACTATGTCGATCATCCTGCGTATCGCAAGCTCATCAAGAAGGTTTCCACCCATGCTGAGATCGGCCTGCATCCATCATACACGTCCTATCAAAAGCAGGATGCACTCCAGTCCGAAAAGGACACATTAGCGCTTCTAGCCGATAAAGATATAATCAAAAGTAGACAACATTATTTACGATTTTCGTTACCACTAACATACCAGCATCTCATTGCCGTAGGCATCAAGGAGGACTACTCTATGGGCTATGCGGATACCTTGGGCTTTCGAGCTGGCACCTGTTTTCCATTCTACTTTTACGACTTAGAAAGAGAAGAGTCCACTGACTTACTGGTGCATCCTTTCCAAGCCATGGATGTCACTCTTCGTGATTATCTCAGCCTGGTTCCTGATCAAGCTTGTTCGAAAATATCAAGCCTAAAGCAGACCATTCAGTCCTTTGAGGGCCAGTTTTGTTTCATTTGGCACAATAGTTCTTTTTATGAGTCCGATGGCTGGAGTGGTTGGGATAAAGTCTTACTAGAGTGTCTGAAGACAGAATAATTCTTCTAATTTTGGTGCTATGTCACTATCTCCTTCCACACTGATCATCGTTATCGTAGCTTACTTCTTAGTCTTGATGACCATATCCTACCTGACTGGAAGAGAAGGTGACAATCAATCATTTTTCACGGCCAAAAGAAAGTCTCCTTGGCTACTCGTCGCTATCGGTATGATAGGTGCCTCGCTCTCGGGGGCTACCTTTATCTCCATCCCAGGTGTAGTCGGTGCCGGCGGACTGAATCAGTCCTTCAGCTACATGCAAGTGGTATTAGGCTACTTAGTCGGCTACCTCGTGATTGCCACGGTGTTGATGCCAGCATACTACCGGATGAATTTGACCACCATATATGAATATTTAAAAGAGCGATTTGGAGTGGTGAGTTACAAGACGGGATCCTTCTATTTCTTATTGTCCAGAATCATCGGTGCTTCATTTCGCTTATTTTTGGTGTCCATCGTCTTACAGAAATTCATCATGGACGCCTATGGCATTCCCTTCTGGATGACAGTAGCGATCACCATCATACTGATATGGATATATACTTTCAAGGGAGGCATTAAGACCATCGTCTGGACGGACACGCTGCAGACAGTATGCATGCTATCCGCTGTGGTCCTCACGATCTCTGCCATCTTACAAGGCATGGATCTGAATCTGACTGATCTGGTCAGCACCGTCAGGCAGAGTGACTACGCCCAGATGTTCTTCTTTGAGGGCGGCTGGCAAGACAGTAATAATTTTTTTAAGCAATTCACCAGTGGCGCACTCATCGCGATAGTCATGACAGGACTCGATCAGGACATGATGCAGAAGAACCTGACCTGCAAGACCCTAGGAGACGCGCAAAAAAATATTTTCACATTCAGCTTCATCCTCATTTTTGCAAATCTGCTCTTTCTCTCGCTGGGAGCCCTCATGTACATCTATGCTGACCATATCGGCATGACCATCCCAGCTAAGACAGACCAGCTGTACCCTACTCTTGCACTGGAACATTTATCACCCTTTATTGGCATTGTATTTCTATTGGGCCTAATCGCAGCGGCGTACTCGAGTGCAGACTCTGCCTTAACGGCACTGACGACCTCTTTCTGCATTGACTTTTTGAATTTTAATGATTCCACAGAGTCTGAAGAGCTCAAGAAAAAGAAGCGACTCAAGGTCCACGTGGGTTTTTCACTGATTTTATTTGCAGTGATCATCATATTTAAAGCGCTGAATAACGATGCCATCATCAATGCCCTCTTTGTGGTTTCTGGATATACTTATGGGCCTATATTAGGCTTATTCAGTTTTGGGATGATGACTAAGAGAGTTGTGAGAGATAAGTATGTCCTGGCAGTATGCTTGGCTGCTCCAGTGATCAGCTATATTCTTGATAAAAATTCAGAAGCATTATTCAATGGATTTCAATTTGGATTTCTGACATTAGCCCTGAATGGGTTGTTGACATTCTTAGGCCTGTGGATCATATCGAAGTCACGCCGAAGCTCATTATAACAAGTACCTCATGGATAAGATTACCGAAAAAGATTCACTGTATCGCCATCTCGATCAGATGTCGACGACCGAGCTACTGCAAAGCATCAATCAAGAAGATCATAAAGTCGCGGCTGCAGTCAAGAAATGCATCAAGGACATCGAGCCTCTGGTAGATACGATAGCCGAAAAAATGGCAGGAGGAGGGAGACTCTTCTACATCGGTGCTGGCACAAGTGGCCGACTGGGTGTAGTAGACGCCTCTGAATGTCCACCGACATTCGGAGTCCCTTTTGACTGGGTCATCGGCATCATGGCTGGTGGGGATGGTGCGATCAGGAAGTCGTTAGAATTCGCTGAAGACAGCCATAAGCAGGCGTGGAAAGACCTGCAAGAATGGAATGTCAGCAGTGAAGATGTCGTCATTGGCATAGCAGCCTCAGGCACTACACCGTACGTGGTCCACGGCCTGGATGCATGCCGTAAGTATGGTATTTCTACGGGCTGCATCACCTGTAATCCTGGAGCGCCTATCACTGAGGTATCCGACTACCCTATCGTAGCTGTGGTCGGGCCAGAATTCGTCACGGGAAGCTCACGGATGAAAGCAGGGACAGCCCAGAAGCTCATCCTGAATATGATCTCTACCTCAGTGATGATCAAGCTGGGCAGAGTGAAGGATAATAAAATGGTCGACATGCAGCTCTCAAATGATAAGCTGGTGGATCGAGGCACACGCATGGTAGCCGCGCAGACGGGTCTCGTATACGCAGAAGCCAAGAAGCTGCTGTTAGAAAAAACCAGCGTAAGAGCGGCTGTGGATCATTTTAAAGCCAATGAAACCTAAATCATTTTCGGTATCGCTCGAACCAAGCTAATACATGTTCCACCTTGGTGATCAGTTGGCTCGGCCGATTGGAGATGAAGTGATAGGCGCCTGGTATCTCGACTAAGGCAGTCTCAATTTTCCTTAGCTTCAGAGCATGATAGAGCTGCTTAGCTTCTGAGAGTGGAGTCCTCATATCTGAAGTACCGACCATGACTAAAGTAGGCGTCTTAATATTACCGACTAAAGAAATAGGTGAAAAATCCCAGTACACTTGAGGGTTTTCCCATGGTTGACCGGGATAACGAGTATTCGCGTAGCCATAATAATTATCAGCTGTCAGCGTCTTACTGATCCAGTTCATCACTGGCTTGACCACTGCAGCAGCCTCAAAGCGATGATTCTTACCGATCATCCAGGCTGACATGATGCCACCAGCACTTCCGCCAGTGACGTAGAGCTGATCTTCATGAGCGACCCCCTTGGCGATCAGAGCATCGACGCCATCCATGACATCATGGTAATCATCACCAGGATAATTATGGTACAGCAGATTGCCAAATTCTTCACCATAGCTGGTACTCCCTCTGGGGTTAGGATAGAATACGACATAGCCAGCTGAGGCATAGAGTAGCACCTCAGGCGAAAAGCGATCTCCATAATTAGAGATTGGGCCACCGTGATTTTCGACGATGATCGGATACTTTATATCGGGACTGTAATCAGGCGGATAGGCGATCCATCCCTGGATGTCTCTACCATCTACAGAGGACTTATACCAGATCTCTTCTACTTTCGAGAGCTCTCGATACGACAGCAGGTCATCATTCAGCGACATCACCAAGGTCTCCGATTGATCAGCATCATGCTTGATCGCCAACTCTGATGGATGCGCCGGCGTCGTATGCGTATAGACTATGGTGCCCCCATCTGACACAGAGAATGAGCCACCCCCATAAGGCCTTCCTATGCCAGTACCTCCCAGATTACCAGCCACTTTTTTTAGCTTACCAGACGTAGGTACATAGCCTATTTTAGTATTGCCGTGATCATCGTACTGGACATAGATGCCCTGATTATCTTGACTCCAGGTAGGTGATGAGACGGACCTGTCTATCCCTATAGTCACTTCTTCTTGATTCCCGCCATGAGCATCCATGGTATAGAGCTTGGTGAGTTGATAGGTCTGCTGCCGATCATCATAGCCTAAGTAAGCTATCGTCTTCCCATCAGGAGACATGGTGGGACTGTGGTCTGGCCCGTCTCGATCAGTCAGCTGTTGGATTTCTTCAGTTTTGATATTGACTTTGTAAAGATCAGAATTTCTAAAATCATACTCCCAGTCGTCAGATCGATTAGCTGAAAATATGAGGTGCTCGCCATCGGCTGTCCAGACACGTGCAGAGCGATGCTGGTATGAGCCTGAGGTAATCTGTCTACTTGATCCACCAGAGGCAGGTATCACGAATAAATGCGAAAAGCCTGGCCTCATATATCCTGATCCATCAGCCTCGTGTTTGACCCGAGTGGTCACCCTGGGCGGTGCTGCCCATACGGCGCCTTTAGGTTTTTGGAGCGGTTTGACGAGAGACAGTTCTTGTCCTGACACGAACATGGAGAAGGCCAAGTGCCGACCATCTGGCGACCAGCTCAGTCCTCTGGGCGAAGCTTCTAATGATGATATCTTGGCCACTTTAGCAGAGCTGATCCAATAGATGAAGATCTCCGATCCATGGTCAGTGGAAGAGGTGAAAGCGATGCGACTCCCATCTGGTGACCAGATAGGATTAGATTCATTCTGATCGTGGCTGGTGAGTTTCTGATGATCCGAGCCATCAGCTTTGATGATCCACAGCCTCGACTGTCTCTTATCCTTCATGATATCCATGCCTCTTCGGACATAGACGATCTGAGTCCCATTGGGTGAGATCTGCGGCTTCTCCACCCACTCCAGTTCAAAGACATCCATGGCAGAAAAGCCTGGCAGAGACTGTGCATTGACATATGCTGGAGACATGATTTGAATCAAGAACAAGATAGAGATGAGACTGAATAGTAATCTATAATTCATAGTAGTAAATAGATGAAGATGAAGTGACACATGCAATTTACAAAAATCATCAGGAGGAAGAAAGCGGCTCGTATCAGGGATCTGACCGAATGATGACAGCTTCGACGGGTCGTGGCCTATGGAAGATTAGAGTCTCATATACAGATTGAGAAAACCATACCTGCCTTGGACACCAAACTGCTGGATGTTACGATTATAAGGAAAGAGTCCATTCACCAGATTGACGGAGTGATCATTTCTGTCTGGGTAGGCATCGAAAAGATTAGACATACCCAGAGAAATATGAAAGACATCCGTGAGTATTAGCTTCATACTCAGATCAGCGACATACTTAGGAGCGAATGTCTGATCTCTTGACTCGATCTCTCTGCTGATCTCATTGAACTGCCAGTTAGCACTGAAGCCATCATCAGGATGTCGATAGATAATCTCTCCAAAGCGTGTGAGTCTCGTCTGAAACCCAAATCTCTTAAAGTTGAGCTGAGCTCCAACAATAAACTTACTACTCGGCTGAGCAGACTCCAGCAGAGCTATATCAGAACGATTGAACAGAGCTTCTTCCACTGGTCGTAATATGGGATTGACATTGAGGATGGTATTCCCAGATGCATCCCGTTTGACACGACTTTGATTCAGATGACCTGACAGAGACAGATCAAGGGAGCTTTGCTTTCCAAAAAGCAATCTGTATTTAGCTATCATCTCTACACCCTTCGTGGTCGTGCCTACTGCGTTCGTAAAGAACTGGGCGAAGTTAGAGTTAAGATCATTGAAAACATTGTCAATGGCTGGATCTAAACCACGAGAAAGTCGGCTCGATATAATGATTCGATCATCCACATCGATAAGATATGAGGTAATGGCCAGGCTGAGATGATCCAAGGGTCTCACCACGAGGCTGACATTATAATTAATTGATGATTCCGCCTTGAGAGGCTCTACTTCGAATCCATTGAGCGCTGCAGATGACTCATTGCTAAAGTGATCGATGATGATGGACTTAGAGACACCGTCCGCTCCAGAGATAAATTGATTCGAGCGGCTGGTGTAGTGTATCTGATGTAGTGAGGGAGCTCTGAAGCCTGTATTAGCTGCTGCTTTGATAGAGATCGCTTTCACAGGATTATATCGGGCAAAGACCTTCCAACTGAGGTTATTCCCAAAGTCCTCATAATTTTCAAATCTAGTCGAAAGACCGATTCTGAATTGCTCAGATACATCAGTCTCAATATCTGTGTAGAATCCGATATTGATTCGATCCCGCTTAAAAGCATAGTCAGGACTGATCCCTGGAAATAATGAAAGGTCCTCGATATTCACGTCTATGAGTCGAGACTCATATTCTCGATAAGAGCCTGCATCGCCTTCAATCTGATTGTAATTCTCTAAGCGAAATTCGGCGCCTACGCTGAGCTTGATATCTTCCTGCGGTCCCAGACCGATGGAATAATCAATATTGGTAGTATTTTGAGAATACTCCACTGTCCCGGCGTTCACTTCAGTCGTACTCGCAGGACCAAAAGCCGTCTCTTGGTCTAATATGTTGTAGCTGATTGAATTTCTCCCATTCGTATTACTCACATCGAGGACCGCATTAGTGAAGGTCTTCTTAAATCCAAAACTGAATGATCGATCGTCAATATTTGTATCCAGAATCGGCGAAAATCCATTGGGATTTGGGATCACTGGATTCTGCAGTTGTGAAGGAAATATATAAATACCTGTCGAGCGGCCTGACTTGAGGGATAGACCACCATTGGCATAGACATTCACATTAGAACCTAGATCAGTCGCTGCATTGAGAAATATAGTGGACGCAGAGATCTTAGCACTGCCAAAACTCATGACTCTTCCATCGCCAAAGCCAGCGTGAGTGAAAAAATCCATCAGACTTTCAGGATTTCGATCTAGATCATTACCAAAGATGGCGCCTGTATATCTCTCGGATCGATTGATGGCATCTCTTTGGATATGATTGAGCGACAGATTTAGAAATCCACCAGATTCATTAAGTTGGACTCCAAAATTAGTACCGATATCAAGCGTAGCTCCATCACCTAAAGTAGTCATACCGGACTTGATATTGACCTCAGAATAATCAATATTTTCTTTTAGAATGATATTGATGACTCCAGCGATAGCATCCGAACCATACTGAGAGGATGCACCATCTTGTAAGATTTCGATCCGCTCGATTATACTCACAGGAATGGTATTTAGGTCCGTAGATACCGAACCTTTTCCGACAGTATTACTGATATTAACTAAGGCACTCTGGTGCCTTCTCTTTCCATTTACGAGGACTAATACCTGATCTGGGCCCATATTTCTGAGTGTAGCAGGATCGATGTGATCAGTGGCATCTGCTATGCTCTGATGTACTGAATAGAAAGATGGATGCTCGGACTGTAATAGCTCAGTCAGTCCACTGTGATAGTCCGACTTGAGAGCATCGATATCGATGACGCTGGCAGCGGTACCGTGCTCTAAGATAGTAGACTCTATACTTCTGGAGCCAGTGACGACCACCTCTCCTAAATAAGGACTGGCTTCTAGCACAAAGTCCAACATCACCTTTTGACCAGGGCCGATATCCACTGATGATCTGGATTCTTCCATACCGACGAATCTGGCCACCAGAGGCCAGTTACCTGGATCTATCTCCAATTCATACTTTCCATTTACGGAGCTTACGACGCCTATTGAAGATCCTTTGATGGATATTGTAGCACCAGGAAGGGGTCGATTATTCGAATCTACAATACTGCCGTAGAGCTTTGATTTACTATCTTCTCGGACTATAGAATATAACTCTTTAGCTATCTGGATAGCCTTAAATGGTGTCTTATCTCTGATGTAGCTCAGAATGTCTGAAATGGACTCATCAAAAATTTGAGGACTATATTCGATAAGGGTCCCTGTAAGAATGCCTGACTCTTTAGAGAAAAATATGTCTTTCTCAGTTTCTAAGATCTCAAAGAATGAAGCTAATTGGATGCGTGAGGATTCTGTACTAATAGAATCGACTTGGGTCAATACACCCGTATATCCCAGCATGGAAATCAAGCAAATAAAAATGTACCTAACAATCAATTGCATAGGTGAGAGCATTAAGCAGACGAATTTAGATATTCAAATCTAATCCTTTTGGGGGTATTCTATCTTAATTTCTTGTCCCTCTATCGTGTACGAGACACCTAAAGTAGTGGAGAACGATTTCATGATGAGGTCAATATCTTGGTTGGGAAAGGTACCGTCAAAGGCCCTTTTACTGGTAAGCAGTGCTTCTGGAGCGATCACATGGTAATCGAAATAGTCTTCTATATCTTCAATGAAATCTTGGGTCGTCGCACCTTCAAATAAAATCGCTCCATCTTTAATGGAGGTATATTTCATGACGCTTGACAGTTTAGTTGTTTCTACAGAGTGATCCATGTGCATCACTAATTTATCTCCGGCAGTTAGGTAGACAGGTTCAGTGTTGGCGCTATTTTCAGTTGGCGTAACTTTGACTTTACCCTCTTCTACGACGACAGTCACTTCAAATTCATCCTCGTCCACTAAAAACCGCGTACCTAATACATCTATGGTCGCAAGGTCAGTGACAACAGAAAACTCATTTGACCCCACTGCTGGTGACGAACTGATATCAAAAAATGCTTGATTTTCTAAGTGGATGATTCTTTTCTCACCATCAGCAAACGCATTTTGCATCCAGATACGAGAATTACCTTGTAAGGTAACAATAGAACCATCAGCCAAATTAGCTTGAGCAATAGATCCACCCATAGACTGAAATTCTAAAGGATGACTTTCGTAGTTAGAAGCGAAAAGGAAGAGAGCGAGACTTGCCGCAGCTGCCATAATTGGAGCTATCATTTTTCTTATTGGTGTCTGTTTCTTTGTAACAGACTCTTGTGGAGTAGAAATTTCTTTTGTGATATTGGAAAGAATCTGATTTCTATCTGCAAGACTTATGTTAGCTTTACTGGAAGAAATAGATTTGAGAATGTAAATTGCTTTGTTGATGGTTTCCTGTTCTTCAGGATATCTTTGAAGGTATAAGTCCCACTCACTATTCTCAGAAGAAGCGCTGTCTAAAACCCATGCTCTGAAAGTCTGATTAGATAGTAAGTCTTGTATGTTTAGGGGATGATACATTAAAGGATTAAGTTGGTTATAAATTTAACTAAAAAAAGGAACAATCACCGCTTGATCATTTTTGAAATGCATACCCGTACTTAATAAAAATATCGAATGATGTGAGTCAGCGTTATGACCCTGTTCGATTCGATGAGATCGTAGCAGGTGATTGTCCAAAGTCAAATTCAATTTAAATACTGCAACTATTTGCAATATAAATCTTAGTCTAATTAAAGACTGTACTTATAAGAGGGACACTTAGCCATTGATCTAGTCAGTTTTATTAATTTATTTTCTAAAAATTTTTAGATAATCTCTTAAGTGCCTCATTTACAAGCTTATACGCCGCTTCTTTTGTTAGATTCATTATGTCACATATCTCTGAATACTCTAAGCCTGAGTCAAATTTCAAGTAGATCGCTTCAGCTTGTCGCTTAGTCAATCCAGTTTTTGCCTGGTCCAGTTTGTCTTTCAGCTCTTGTTTTTCATCTTCTCGGATCAAATTCTCTTCTACAGAGTCCACAAATTCTAGCTGTGCATCAAAATCGTAGTCGGTACTTTGGTGAATATCCTTGACAGCCTCGATGATGCTTCTCCTCATGGAGGTGATCAGATAGGCTTTGACAGAGCTCGTGATATTGATATCGTGTCTCTTCTGGTAAAAGTGAATAAACAGATTCTGTATTGTGTCCTTAATGATATCTGATCTGCTGGTAAATCTCAAACCATAATTGTAAAGCTGATTCACATAGCTATGATAGAGCTCATTAAAAGCCTCTACATCATCATCTTGTACTTTCTTCCAGAGTGGGTCTATCATGTAGTTTATGGAGTACCAGCCTTACATCAGCTTTATGCAGAATCAGACCATCCGCTAAATAACAAAAAAATGATAGTAAAATTGTATTTATGGCTGTAGCCTATAATTTGAAAAACCGATAGGACTTGGTTCGCCCGTGTGTCCTTACATTGAGAATGTAGAGCTGCTGCGGATTTAATTGCGAAATATCTAAAGCATAGACACCCGTAACCAATACTTCTTGATGAATCAGTCTCTGACCATCTGTAGAAAATACTTCTAAAGCAGTACTCGTCTGATTCTCTTCCCCATAATTTAGATCAATGTGTAGGATATCCTTGGCAGGATTAGGAAATATTCGTGGCTGCTCTCCAGTGTATTTTGAGGTTTCATTTCCATACTCCATGTCCATCGGATTAGCGGGAATAGTCACCGCTTCGCCACCATAAAAATTATGATTGTCCGTAGTTCGATCCACATATGACGTCGCTGAGCTGTCATCATCTTCCACATTGAAGCATAATTCGACCAAAATATCATCAATATAGACATGATCCGCTCGGCTACTAAAATCAGATCGAATTCTGAAAGAGGACTGAGCTGAGAGCAGATCGCTTGGCACTGATACGATGGCAGTATTCCACTCTTCATTCACAAAGTCAGCATCTATAAACCAAGATTCAAAACCAGTATATGATGCTCCTCCATCCAGAGAGACTTCGAAGACAAAGAACTCTCCAGCATCCACTCCTCTGGTGATGTAGTGGAAAGTAATCGTGATACTATTCACTGTGTTAAGATCTAATGTCTGGCTGTAGATAGAAGAATTCCGCCCTTCATCATTGCTGATGTCAATGCTCGCGGGTGCAGACCTGGAATACCGCTGTGATATCTCGACATTATCCCCCCCATCGATCCAAAAGTCACCAAAGCCATTAGAGAAATCATCAAACTGCAATACCTCACAGTCCTCCACAAAAGATGACGAGGGCTTCTTATCAACAAATATATTGTCATCGTCAAATTCGTCTACCTCGATAGATACGTATATGATATCATTCGCTTCATCAATATCATTCTCATCATCTGGATCTCCTACATCTAAGTCACTGACATCTATGTACTCTAATCCATTAGCATCTACTGGGTCGGTCTCTCTCAAATAATAATCACCGGGTAGCATATCTACAAAAAGAAATCGACCAGCGGGATTAGTGGTCGTGACCGCTATTTCTTGATTAGCCAAGTCATATAGGGTGATCGTTACATTATTGATCCCTCGATCACCGATCTGATCATTATTCTGATCCTCCAGTACATAGCCCCCGATGATCCCTACCTGAGGGATGTAATCCACAAAGTTATTATCCTCATCGTGCTCTCCAGGTAGAAGAATCACTGTGATTAAATCATCGACCACATTAGATCCTCCATCGCTATCAGACGCACCCGTACTCTCATCTCGATCACTCACATCCCGAAATTTAGGTCCATCTATGGCTGTAACACGATATTCTCCTGGTAAGATATCAGAGAATTCATAATAACCCTCCGAATCAGTAAATGTAATCTGCTGCCTGGTACCAAAACGATTGAGCAACTCGACTCTGGAATCTACCACAGCTTGCTCTGAGCGTCCATCTTCATCTAAATCAAGACCGACATAGCCACTTATCTTACCATTGAGCGGGCTGACGATGAAGTCATTCCCATCATCGATTTCTGATACACTTAGTTCTACGTCAATCTTATTATCTACCCGATCATCACCCCCATCTGGATCAAGAGCGGATATGGTCCGATCCCTATCCAAGACCAGCTCGTATCCAGTCAGTTCATCTTGTCTGACGGCATATGAGCCAGATGACAATCCTTCAAACCCATATCTTCCAAAGGGATCTGTCACTGACACATCTATTAGATTGTCGTTATTGTCATACAGCATGACGGCGACATTAGCTAAGGGCTCATCAGGCAAGTTATCACCATCAGAGTCTACAAAGGATGTCCCAGTGATAGAGCTGACATTTTCTTGGTCGACGAAGTTATTATCTGCATCAGTCTCACCTGGCAAGAGTATGACGGGTATTTCATTATTGACCCCATCGTTATCAATGCCGTCTTCTGGGGATTCGTCTAAATCACTGACATCTGTATAGCCTTCTAAATTTTCTTGGCGTATCGTATAGTTACCTGCCTCCACCTGTACGAAGCGGTAAAAGCCTCTCGGGTCAGTACTGGCAGTCTGCACCCTAACATCCGACTCATCAAATATCCTGAGATTGACACCAGGTATCGGATCCCCATTAACATTTCTGACATAGCCAGTGATTTGTCCAAGACATTGCGCCACATTCACCCGGACACTGGAAGATGTAGTACAGATTCCATTTGACACTGTGATAGAGTATTCCGTGTCTTCTCTTGGACTGACAGTGATCGACCTGGTCGTCTGTCCAGTGCTCCATAAGTAAGAGGAAGATGCTGCAGCAGTAAGTTCTATCGCAGAACCTGAACATATCAATCGATCAGCTCCGAGCTTGGCATCTGGTAAGTCTACTACATCGACATTGATATTCTCTACTGTCTGACATCCCTGACTGTTGGTAATGGTGACTTGATACGCCGTACTCTGCTGCGCTACGACTGAGATATTGGGGCCAATCGTACCATTACTCCAGGCATATACACTTCCGCCTGATGCTGATAGAGCGACAGTCTCGCCGACACATACTGCTCGATCTGCGTCTACCACAGCTTGTACTGGATCATATACAGTGACCGATACTTGGGCTTCCTTCGTACAGCCAAATGAGTTGAGTCCAATCACAGTGTACGTCCTCGACTCTGTAGGACTGACTGTGATCGAAGCTGTCTGAGCGCCTGTCTCCCATAGATAGAAGTCTGCTCCTTGCGCACTGATGACGACCTCCTCCCCAGGACAGATCTCGACTGACCCGTTAGTGCTAATCTGAAAATCGTCCATGAAGACCGTCACCTCATCGACGGAGGTGCATCCATTAAGAGTGGTGGTCAGTTCGTACGTTGTCGTCCGTGTCGGGGACACGGTTATTGCACCATTGGTGACACTGAGATTGCCAGATGATCCATTACTCCATTGATAATTGGCACCTTCTGGTCCTAAGGTCAATCCACCCAATACTAGAACATCCCCAGGACAGGCATTTTGGTCAGGGCCTGCATCCGCAAACATATCGACTGACCTGATAGTGAATGATTCTGTATCAGAACAACCCGTAGCGTCATCAATAGCCGTAACATCATAGGTACCTGGACCTCTCACTGTGATGGCAGCGCCAGTATCCCCTGTGCTCCACACATAGCTATCGGCTCCAGACGCACTGAGATCCACTCTGTCATCTGCATAGCAGATCAGATCGACTCCACTTATTCTTGCCGTGACTTGGCTGATATTTTCTTCGACTTCTATCTCAGTCGTGACTGCACAGCCTCCTTCTCCCGTGACACTCACCGTGTAGATTCCAGCTTCTGTCACTGCTATATCTGGGCTGGACTGTCCGCTTTCCCACTCGTAACTTACACCTCCAGTAGCTGTAATGACTGCAGAGGCATTGTTACAATCGATAGCATTACTGACAGATAGTTCTGCTACTGGATATTCATACTCATTCACTTCGACTTGGTCCACTGCTTGGCATCCATTGTCATCTGTGATGCTGACTGCGTATATACCTCCTTGATTGATCGAAATCTCACGACCAGTCTGCCCAGTGCTCCACACCGCTGCAGCTGTAGTACTGACTTGCAGATTCAAAGATTCTCCTCGACACAAGGACCTATCCTCTCCTAACGAGACTGCAGCCCTATTTACCGTAATTGTTGCAAAGCTTGAGGCACATCTCAAATTCAGATCTGCCTGATCACACGGAATGAAATCTTGCTTACACACATTATAGAAGATTCTTTCTGTGCCGACAAAGCCGGAGTTAGGTACATAGCTGAAGGCGCCAGACTCATTGATTTCAAACGTGCCATTGTCGGGGGTCTTTGTGATATCCCAGGCTAAAGTATGCCCATCTGGATCAGAATCGTTGATGGAGATACTACCGTTGATTCCGCCACTTTCTGCACACATGGTGAATGATTCACCGCTGACCTCGGGCAGCTGTGCATTTTGCACACAGTTCAATTCCACTTCGCAGGCATCCACTACTACCTCAAATTCTTGGTAGCTGATACAATCATTGCAATCGACGACTTGGACTGAATACCGTCCTGAAGCAGTGATTTCTAAGCTTTCTCCAGTACTGCCATCACTCCAGGTATACCTCATGGAAGTGGTAGCAAGCTGACTGGATATCTCGATCGCATCCAATCTAAATGCACATAACCCTTCATCTTGTATCCTGAGGTATCTTATATTTTCGTCTACCGTGATGCATATTTCTTCATACTTAGTATCCAGAGGCATCGTCTTTGTCGCGATCCTTTTAAATCCGAAGACTGAGGCTGAAGCATGAATCGAAAATTGCGAATCATTAGAGTCCACTCGCTGACAGTGCGCTATCCTGGTTAAAATGCAGATCTCAGTGCCTGAAGGCAGTATGGATCCTAGGTCTACCGTGATGTAGGTAGCGCTTGATGTCCCTGCCTTCCAGAGAATGGCCCCTGAATTATCAGGTTCGCCGAGAATATTATTAATGTCGTCTACTCTGCCAGAATAAGCATACACAGAGGAAGCATAGTCTGATCTCAGATCTATGCACTGAGGTATGTCACTAAACTCTGGTGATATGATGATACTCTCGCCTTCGCAGATATTGACGTCTGGAATGTCAGCCATCTCTCGCTCACAACAATTAAGTGTCTGTACGATGAATTCACTCCTATTTCTGCATCCATTAGTGGCAAACCAATAGGCTGCATATTTTCCTGAGTCGGATATCTTAGCTGAAGAAGTGATGTTGAAGCTGGCACCGCTTGTGTGTACTTTAAGCGAATTATCTGGGTATTCGATGACCCATTTACCAGCTTGATCCAGGAAGAAGATGTCCATGGACTGACCACAGGTCAGCGAAATCAGATTATTTTCGATTGATTGGCTGGTCCTTGAGTCTAAAGAGTAGTTGATCCCTTCAAAAACACACGGACTGTCAAGTTGTACTTCTTGAGAACTACATGATGTGATCTTCAGCTCTATGTCAATGCAATCAGACTTTAGGTAGCCTGCTGTCACTTCTCCTGATGGAGCTTCTGCATAGATGTAAGCTATTTCTGCAGTCGTACCAAAATCCATTTGCTCTCCTGCCGGCACTTCACCAAGTAATTCTACCACCGGTGAATCGCCACCGATAAGCTCCGAATATATTTTCTGATTGCAAGAAGAGTTATTGTAGACTGAAAGGTTAGAGCAGATAGGTTCGCTCAAGATAAAGGCGTGCCCCGCAAAGCTTGAAAAACTCAACAAGCTCATTATAAAACTTACCAGTACGGGGATAATTTTCATAATCAGGCGACAATAAGACCAACTCAAATTTCAATCCAACAAAGAATTGACTTTAGACTTACAAATTACGGCTTATTCCCCTGATTATCTCAATAAATAGCACACTTGGCTACCTACAAAATGCATACAGATAAGTTAAAGTCTGAATGCAAAAACTACCAAATAGGCTAAAAAGTGTCTTTCAAAGTAATATGTAAATATAGTCGCATGTATAAAATACTAATATTCAATAGTGGCCGCACATCTGACTCTGATTCGGTTATGACAGAAATCTTACATTTTTTTTACAATGATATTCCCACCCTCTCCTGACTCACTGGTACCTGACCTAAGATCATATTGGCTGCGTTTTCAGCTATCATGATGCACGCTGCATTCGTATTTCCACTGACGATCGTAGGCATGATGGAGGCGTCTACGACTCTGAGCCTGCCTATGCCCGAGACTCTCAATTCATGATCGACTACGGCCATCTCATCCTGCCCCATTTTACAAGTTCCTACTGGATGATAGACAGTCTCTACCGATTTTTTGATGTGCTCCTCGATATCAGCTGCGCTGTTATGCTGGAGAGGAGCTATGATCTTGCCGAGCTTAGCTGCGAAGGGAGCCTGCCTGATGATATCCAGTGCTAACTGACCTCCCTTTACTAACTGCTCTAAATCCTTCTCATCACTCAGAAAGTTAGGATCAATCACTGGAGGCGCCAGAGGATCTGCTGATGCCAGTCTTACCTCCCCTCTACTCCTTGGATGCAAAAGGGTAGGTAAAATAGACACGCCATCATGATGCGGATAGCTATTGACATCATAGACATCATAATCGTAACCTTCTCCAAATGAGATCGGAGCAAAATGCATCTGAAAATTGATCTCAGCGCTGGGTTCATCAATGTTTAGAAATGCCACCGCCTCGAGGGGACTGCATACGAGTGGCCCCGTCTTGGACCGGTAGTAGGACCACAGACCTTTCAGCTGACCAGGGATGGATAGGTGATGATTCATACCTTCAGGGCGCTTCGTGAGCGCACTCACTCCATAGAACAAGTGATCCTGTAGATTCTGGCCGACACCTGGAAGTTCATGTCTGAGCTCTATGCCAGCGCGTCGAAGATGCTCGCGAGGACCTATCCCAGAGAGCATCAGTATCTGCGGAGATTGGAATGCGCCAGCACTCAGGATGACTTCTTTCTGGATAGACACCTCTGTTATCGATTGGCCCTTTTTAAATCTGACACCAGTGACTTCATCATGATCCATCAGCAGCTGCGTCACGTGAGCATGAGTGACGACTGTGAGATTAGGTCGATCCATGACTGGCTTCAGAAAGGCGACAGCTGTGCTCTGTCTTTTACCATCTGCGATCGTAAATTGAAAATGCCCCACTCCTTTTTGCGATCTGCCATTATAGTCTTGATTAGCGTCGATGCCCGTAGCCTGGCAAGAATCAATAAATGTCTGGGCTAGTGGTGTGGAAATTTGATGCTGTAAGGAAACTTTCAGCTCACCATCAGTACCATGATAAGCCTCGTCCAGCTCGTCAAGGTTTTGATTATTTTCCGATTTTTTAAATAGCGGAAGCACCTCTTCATAAGACCATCCCTGATTACCCAGCGAGGCCCAGTGGTCAAAATCACTCTTGTTACCTCTAACATAGGCCATGGCATTCGTTGAGCTGCAGCCGCCAAGAGTTTTTCCTCTGGGCAAGTATATTTTTCGATCATTCACATGCGCCTGAGCCGTCGTCCAAAAGCCCCAGTCGCGTTTTGATTTGTGATTTTTAGGGTAAGCACCTGGGATATGAATGTAAGGGTGTCTATCAGGTCCACCTGCCTCGATCAAGAGTACAGCATGAGACGGGTCCGCTGAGAGTCGATTAGCCATGACACAGCCCGCTGATCCAGCACCGATGATGACGTAGTCATATGTTTCCTTCATAATCTATCTTTTCTATGGTCCTTAATATAGAATCTATTCAGTATTATTGAACGACAAATACACAAAAGATAAAATTAAAATATGCGAAATCAATATCAAACCACAAATGGTACTGGCTTAGACAGAGAATCACTACCCATGAGACTCTGGGAGAAAGCAAAAAAGTATGGTGTGTGGAATCCAAGAGACTTTGACTTTTCGCAGGATGCTAAGGATTTCGCAGCATTCAGTCCAGAAGAGAAAGAATTTTTTCTGCAGCCGATCGCACAGTTTCAAGCTGGTGAGGAAGCTGTGACTTTGGACCTACTGCCATTGATTATGGCCATCGCAAAAGAAGGCAGGTTAGAAGAAGAAATGTTCTTGACTTCATTCCTATGGGAAGAGGCTAAGCACGTGGATGGATTTAACCAGTTCCTGACTGTAGTACTTGATGGTCAGCTGTATGATTTTGATCATCTGATCGTCAATTCCTATAAGACCATATTCAATGATATTCTGCCCAATGTGATGGATAATCTGATCTCAGATCCATCTCCTGTGAATCAGGCGAGAGCTTCTGTCACTTACAATATGATCGTAGAAGGTACGCTGGCTGAAACTGGGTATTACCTGCTCAACCTCATCTGCAAAGAAAAAGGATTCATGCCAGGTATGGTAGAATTCACCACTAAGCTAAAGCAAGATGAATCCAGACATGTAGCCTACGGCATCTACCTGATATCGCGTCTGGTTGCTGAGAATGGGGATGAAGTATGGCAGGCCGTGCAAGATCAGATGAACATGCTGCTGCCGCTGGCGATGAATGTGGTCAAAGAAGGCTATGAGATGTGGGATGTCATTCCCTTTGGGATTGATCCAGCTATCATTGATGCCTATGCCTTAGACCAGTTTCAGAAACGATACCAACGAATAGAGAAAGCGCGCAACCAAAGCATGGCCGAAGTCATGAGTGAGGCTATCGCGACGGTATAATCGTCGTTATTTTTACTGTCTTTTTATACGCGCTTAATCCAATGAAAGATTGGGCTCCAGCTGGTGATCTCCTTCTCCTGAATAAAAATCAAGAATAATTTTTATGACTTCATCGATGTCGTCAGTGATTGGGATAAGATCAAGGTCTTCGGGGCTGATGTTCCCATTAGCTTCCAGCATGGTCGTCGTGATCCAGTCTTTCATGCCTGTCCAAAACTCACTTCCAACTAATATCACAGGCACTTGAGTGATCTTCTTGGTCTGAATCAAGGTCAATACTTCGAATAATTCATCAAGAGTCCCAAAACCACCAGGGAGTGCTATAAATGCCTGTGCATATTTGACGAACATCACCTTCCTGATGAAGAAATATCGGTGATCTAGATTCTTATCGGGATCAATGTAGCGATTGTCATTTTGCTCGAAGGGCAGCTCTATGTTAAGTCCTACAGAAGGCCCTCCCTGTTCGTATGCTCCCTTATTAGCCGCTTCCATAACACCAGGACCTCCACCAGTGATCACACCAAATCCCTCTTCGACCATACGCTTCGCTAGCTCGGTGGAAAGCTTGTAGTATTTATGATCTGGCTTAGTTCGCGCCGAGCCAAAGATAGAGACACAGGGTCCGATCTTATTCAGCCGCTCAAATCCCTGTACGAATTCTGCCATGACTTTAAACATAGTCCAGGCATTCTGCCCAGGTATCTTCGTCCACTTCTTTAATTTGATATTCGTCATATTCGTTTTGCTTTATTTTAATCCATGAAAAAGCCTATTCTCATACGTGCGAATAGGCTTCTTAGTGTATATTTTTGTACTATTTTAAGCTAGGACGCCATTGCGATTGTCATATTCCTTCTTGACAAAACTTTGCACATCACTGATGTTATCATATGCATTAAAGAGCTCATCGAGAGAGTAGCGATGCTGGCTGTTATTAGGTGTCACATACTTCACGACTTCCTGCTTACATACCTCCTCCCCACTTAGGATGATTAGTCTTTCGACTACATTTCTGAGTTCTCTTATGTTACCCGTCCAGCTCAGCTTTTGTAATTGCTTGATGGCATTACTGGCAAATTTCTTTTCTGCGACTCCGTATTCTTGACAGATCTGAGTTGAAAAGTGCTTCACCAGAAGTGGAATGTCTTCTAATCTTTCATTCAGCGATGGCACCTTGATGATGATCACGGCCAATCTGTGATAGAGATCCTCTCTGAATTTTCCTTGACGGATCAGTGATCTTAGGTCTTTATTCGTCGCTGCTAGGATCCTGACATTGACTTGTATTTCTTTGTCCCCACCGACTCTGGTGATTCTGCTTTCTTGTAGTGCTCGGAGCACTTTGGCCTGTGCAGACAGACTCATATCGCCTATTTCATCCAGAAAGAGAGTGCCCTCATTAGCAAGTTCAAACTTACCCAGACGCTGCTTATGAGCAGATGTGAATGATCCCTTTTCATGCCCAAACAGCTCACTTTCGATCAGCTCTGATGGTATAGCTGCACAATTGACTTCTATAATAGGACCATCTTTTCGGCTGCTTTTCTCGTGTATCCAGCGGGCGACAAGCTCTTTACCTGTACCATTTTCACCATTGATGAGAATCCTTGCCTCTGTTGGAGCGACTCGATCTATGGTTTCATGGATCAGGCCTATTGATTCTGATTCGCCAATGATCTCTTGGACTTTTGATTTATGGACTTTCTTTTTGAGCACTTTAGTTTCTGAGATCAGAGTCGACTTATCCATTGCGTTGCGAATGGTGATGAGTAGTCGATTGAGATCTGGTGGCTTCTGGATGAAGTCAAAAGCGCCCTTCTTTACAGCTTCTACTGCCGTATCGATATTGCCATGTCCCGAGATCATAATGACCGGTATCTGTGGCGCCATGGTCTGGATTTTGTCAATAGCTTCCATGCCGTCCATCTTGGGCATCTTAATGTCCATGATGATGACATCGAAGGCATTTTGTTTGATTTTGACAATGCAGTCGAGCCCATCAGACGCCTCTGAAACGTCATATTTTTCAAATTCTAAGATGTCTCTTAAGGTCTTGCGGATGCTCTTATCGTCATCGACGACTAATATTCTGGCCATGGAAAATAATTTGTACAAACATATTAATAAAAATAGTAATATGTATAAATATTACAAATTATTTATATTGATAAATAATTGATTCGTAATTAATTAAGTATTAAGATTTTAACGCTTGTATGGTTAACCAGCTCGTCAGACCAATGCTATGAAGCAGTGCTTCTTCATCTATATTGAAGGTATCAGTATGTACATGCGAGGTGATTCGCCGCTTTTTATTGCCAGTACCCAATCGGAAGAAGCAGGCAGGAATCTGATGCGAATAGAAGGCAAAATCTTCTGCTGTCATCCGGATCGGTAAGCTGACAGCCTGTTCGTCACCTAAATAAGTTTTCGCTTCTTGGTGCATCTGCTCTGTCAGCGATTCATTATTGAGTAAAAAAGGATACCCCTTCGCTATGGTGAATTCGCATGACCCGCCCATAGAAGCAGCCAATGTCTCTGCTGTAGACTTCATGATCTTGTGCGCCTGCTTACGCCAAGCTTCATCGAATGTCCTGAAGGTGCCCTCCAGTTTCACTTCATTGGGAATGATATTCGTCGCTCCACCTATAGAATTAATTTTACCAAATGACAGTACAGAAGGTATATTAGGATTCGCTCGTCGACTCACGACTTGCTGCAGCGCAGTGATGAGATGTGAGCTGATTAAAATCGGGTCAATGCAATTCTGCGGGACTGCTGCATGACCACCCTTGCCCTTGATGCTGACATAGAGCTCATCAGCTGAGGCCATATACACACCTGGTCTGAAACCTACCTTTCCCACCTCCAGAGGAGGATGTACATGCAGGGCCATGATGAGATCTGGTTTGGGATTGTCCAGTACCCCTTCTTTGATCATGAGCGAGGCTCCACCAGGCAGCTTCTCCTCTCCTGGCTGAAAGATGATTTTGACTGTCCCTTCAAATTTATCTCTCAGACCATGAAGTATGGCTGCTGCTCCCAGCATGTTAGCGGTATGGACATCATGTCCGCAGGCGTGCATGACGCCCTTATTTTTAGATTTATAAGGGACTCTATTCTTTTCTTGGATCGGGAGGGCATCTATGTCTGCTCTCAGCGCCACCACTTTCTTCTTTGGCTTTTTGCCTTTGATGACAGCCACGATACCCGTCTTAGCCCAGCCATCTGTGTAATCTATGCCGAGTGCTGTTAAGATCGATGCGATGTATTGACTGGTCTCATATTCCTCAAATGATAGTTCTGGGTTTGCGTGGATGTGCCGCCGCCACTCGACCACTTGCTGGTGTAATTGGTTCGCCTTGCGCTTGATGATCGCTTTCATATGTTTAAATTTCAGGGTGAAATACCAATCAGCAAATAACTAAGTTCAATCATCCACTTGGGTGTCTTAACTATCTACGTCATAGACGTTTCATATGTTTAAATTTCAGGGCGAAATGCCTGTCAGCAAATAGCTAAGTTTAATCATCCCCTTGGGTGTCTTAATTATCAACGTCATAGACGTTTCATATGTTTAAATTTTGGAACTGAATGCCAATCAGCAAATAACAGAGTTCAATCATCCCCTTGGGTGTCTTAATTATCTACCTCATAGACGTTTCATATGTTTATAATTTAGAACTGAATGCCTGTCAGCAAATCAACTACGTTTAATCATTTCGTCGGGTTTCTAAATCTTAGGTATCGGGGTTTCATACATTTAACTTTAAGATCCCTTGCTAATCAGCAGATAACGCAATTTAATCCTCCGCCGGAGTCTCTTTAGATGCGCCCTATTTTTTTCCTGAGAGCTTTTTTATCGCTTATTGATGGCCAAGACCTTACTCTAACTCTTTCTTCCCCACATTGGTACAGCTAATGGCACTCTCTTTTCAATCTTTAAATAAATACCGAGTCAAAATTTTAAAATCCAAAGATGGTGAATACTGCATGGCATATGCAACATTCAAACGGTGAATCTGAACCTGACTGTGCAGCTCTGAACTAAGCTCTATGATCCCCAACTTCAGCACGGGCAGTCTCGAAAATAACTGATCCTCTTGATTATAGCCGATGATGGTCTTCTGGCCCATGATGCATTGAATCAAGGCTACTGTAGAGATACGGCTAAAAATCGAAACCGGAAGCAAGGCTACTGCCATCACCACATCGAAAGCTCGTTTCAATACTTTGGACTCTGCATAAGCAATAGGAAAACTCACTTGGAGAGCATCCAGTCCCAAACCATGATTCGCTCTGTCGCGAAGTAAAGAAGGTATCTGGTAGTCGTCGATCATAGAGAGTTGGATGCCTTTAGCTGCCTGCTCTTTATTGATCTCCATGATCTGGTCCACTGATACCAGCTCTGACTGCATCAGGATCCGGTCGATCCCATGATGATCAATCAAGTAATTGAGATCAGTGATTGTCCCTGCATAGACACCAGAATCAACTGATGATGCGCCATCTGGAGAGATCGCTATGAGTTGTGATTGACTACTTTTGTTTTCTTGGTTTTGCCTGAGCAGTTCTCGTGAGATTTCCTTTGATGCGATCAGGCCTACGGTCATAGCAGCCTGCGGATTAAGTGTATCATGAAAATATTTGATCAGTGATCTTAGCGTTAGCCCAGAGACCAGCACCCATACTGTAGACAATCCGATGATCGCGCGCGATGATCTCCAGGTATTATCCAATAGAGCATATATAATCAAGATAATACCGCACCCCAATATGGCCTGTGAGATATACCTCACCTTACTGTAGTAATGACGATAGCCAGAGCCTAAGGCAATCAGTCCCACCCATAGCAAAGCATAAAGACTAAGGCTCGCATTAATACCAGAGCTGTCGTAATAGCTACTGTCACTAAAATAAGAAGTGGCCCAGCCATACTTGATCAATAAAAATCCGGCCAAGAACATGACATATTCCGCTACTGGTCTCACCAGAAGCAGAGTCACCCGCTTCAGCAAGCTCAGCCACTTCCTCAATGTAATGCCCAGACTGACTGCCAGAGCAAACAGGCGAGAATCTTGCGGCCCATAGTGTTTGTCATAAAAGATCTGCATGGCTCCATAAAAGTGATGCGTCAAGTGATGTTGATCATCGGTAGAGCTCTTCCCTTTATAATGAGTCATGGTCTGCGAACCTAAGTAATGATTCTCATAGCCAGCTAAGAGACTTCGGTAGCTGATATCGATGTCTTCTCCATACATGAAATAGTCTTCATCGAAGCCGTCAAGCTGTCGAAGTGTCGTCGTAGCCCCCATCATAAATGCACCTGTCAAAACTTCTACACGCGCAGATTCTTGCTCGCCAGACTCATCATCATAGTACGCTTCATCACGCTTAGCCAAGCTGGCTGACATACCAAAAAGCTTGATGAATGACGCCTTGGCTGTCGGCAGATGGCGCTTAGATTCTGGTCTGTAGACTCCGTGCTCATCGATCATTCTGACACCGAGAAGACCTATATTTTGTTGTGACTTCAAGAACTGAATGCACTGATGTAAGCAGTCATCATGGAGGAGTGTATCGGGATTAAGAAAAAGAGTGTACTGACCCGTAGCCACAGCTAAGCCCTGATTACAAGCTCGACCAAAGCCTCGATTCTCAGCATTCTCTATGAAGTGGATCTGATCGGGAAAAACACCTTTGAGGTATGATATCGTACCATCCTTTGAGTTATTATCGACGACGATGATTTCCTTCTTAAGTTGAGGGCTGTGCTCTATGATCGAGTTAATGCACTGGTGTAGATACAGCCTCACATTATAACTGACGATGATGATGCTGAGATCCTTCAAGTCAGCTATTTATCATGGTTCTGACCATAGGGGACTCTGGCTAAGATGGATCTGCCCAAGGTCAATTCGTCAGTATAGACCAGCTCGCTACCGAAAGCTACGCCCCGAGATAGCGTGGTGATGTTTATCGCTTTACCTTGCAGCAGTTTAGAAATGTAGAAGATGGTGGTATCCCCTTCTATGGTTGGGCTCAGCGCCATGATCACCTCCGTGACACCTTGAGCTGAGATGCGGTCTATCAGTTCTTGTATTTTGATATCATCAGCACCTATCCCCTCCAGTGGAGAGATGACACCACCCAGTACATGGTATAGTCCATTGTAGTGATCTGTCTCTTCTATGGCAATGACATCTCTCACAGACTCTACGACACAGATGGTAGTGCGCTGCCGGCTCAGATTCTTACAGATCGAACAGACCGCTTCGTCCGAGAGATTATAGCACTCAGCACAGGTCTTGAGATTAGCCTTCATATGATTGATGGCGTCGGTGAATTCTTTGACCTTATCCTGTGGCTGACTGATCAGGTGCAAGACCAGCCTGAAAGCTGACTTCTTCCCAATACTGGGCAGCTGAGAGAACTCTTCTACTGTACGTTCTATGAGTTTGGAGGAATATCCCATAAGGCAAAAGTATGAAAAGATGAAGTCTTCTCAAGAGACTCACCACATCAGTCTATTCCATTCAGAGATTACCAGATTAAATAGCTACTAATCAATGACTTAAGCTGACACTATCAGATTTCCACCTTGTTACAATCCTACTGTAAGCTGAATATGCACTCTCCGATTAACAATTGTATGACTTCGCTGTTAACATCTGAGGATCAGATTCCAATCGATTCCTCATTTAATTGTAATTTTACGGTAATATTGAAATTCACAACTACAATTTGACATGGCTGAAATAATTAGAATGCCTCGTATGAGCGATACGATGGAAGAAGGCAACATCGTAGAATGGTTAAAAAAAGTAGGTGACGCTGTCGAGCCCGGTGACGTCCTTGCAGAAGTAGAAACTGATAAAGCAACAATGGAGCTGGAAAGTTATCACGAAGGAGTCCTGCTGCACATCGGCGTAGCAGAAGGGCCTGTACCGGTGAATGGTGTGCTCGCAGTGATCGGAGAGAAAGGAGAAGACTTCGAAGCACTCCTCAAAGAAGCAGAATCTTCTGAGCCCTCTTCCGATGGCGCTGCACCCGAAAGTGCCTCTGCAGAAGGGAGCAAAGAATCCACTGATGCGATCAGTCCTGCTCCAGCCGCAACTGCTGATCCTCTGCCAGCTGCTCCCAAGGCAGAATCTGACTCACACATCAAAGCATCGCCACTGGCTAAGTCCATGGCAGACTCTAAGAATATAGACCTATCCACCGTCACAGGCAGCGGAGAAGGCGGCAGAATCATCAAGAGAGATATCGAAAGCTATGTACCAGCAGCTGCTGCGTCATCAGCTGGAGCTGCTGTACCAGCACCGATGCTATCGCAGACAGTGCAGTATGGTGAGCAGCCTATCAGCCAGATGCGGAAGATCATAGCCAGGAGGCTCGCAGAGAGTAAGTTTGGCGCTCCGCACTTCTACCTCACAGTAGAAATCAATATGGACAAGTCCATCACTGCAAGAAAGGATATCAACTCTGATCCAGATATTAAGATCTCATTTAATGACTTAGTAGTGAAGGCGTCAGCAGCAGCGCTCAGAAAGCATCCTAACATCAATGCGTCATGGCTGGGCGATAAGATAAAAGTACACGAAGAGGTCAACGTAGGTGTAGCAGTAGCCGTGCCTGATGGCCTGGTCGTACCCGTAGTGAGAAACGCGGATGTGAAGCCACTGACCATGATTAATGCAGAGGTCAAAGAACTAGCTGGAAAAGCGCGCAATAAAAAACTGACACCTCAGGAAATGCAGGGCAATACATTTACGATTTCTAATCTGGGAATGTTTGGCATAGAAGAATTCACGGCGATCATCAATCCGCCAGATGCTTGTATCTTGGCTGTGGGCTCCATCATTCAGAAACCTGTAGTGGTGGATGGTGAGATTAAGGCCGCCAGCATCATGAAGGTCACGCTATCATGCGATCACCGTATCGTAGATGGTGCTTCGGGAGCACAGTTCCTGAATACACTCAGATCATTCTTAGAGAATCCAGTTAGAATACTGGCATAAATCTTTTAGGATTTAAAATAAAAAAGGGGCCACATTTCATATGAAGTGTAGCCCTTTTTTTATTTCAATCTTTACCAAACCAGAAAATACTGGCTTGATGTTAAATAATCACACAATGGTTTTATCTACTTGAGGTAATTTATCTTTCAAAAATTCGGAAAGTCTTTCTGTACTCATGACTCTTCTTATCTTCTTTCCAATATAAATATCAATCCAATAATGTTTACCAAAACGAGTCACGTATTTAATCTCTGTTACTTCCTTTAAGTTAATAGAACTTTCACGGGTAAATCTGAAGCTATTAAAAAGTAATCCTATGCCAACGATCATCATAAATGATATTGGAAAACCGGCTCCCTTATAAATCGTGGTAAAACAACTCAATGCTCCGAAAAATATAAAAGTAGATGATGCAATTATTTCCACCCTTTTTACTTGATGTGCAGTATCGAATATCTGTATTCGATCCTGCTCCAG
>CALFUK010000155.1 GCA_937929945.1 uncultured Saprospiraceae bacterium | reverse complement strand
ATGTCTTGTGCAGAAGCAATGGCGAATGGAGTGGATATATGTGCCGTGATAGCATTGGATGCAGATAACCCATTAGCGAGCTTAGACTGTGATGGCGGTGGAGTAGATAATGCGACAGAATGTGCCAATGGAAATGATCCGACAGATTCGGCTGATGACTGTATGGCAGCAGCCAATGCAGGCTTAAATATATGTGATTTAGTTGCAGCGAGCCCAGGTCTTGCAGCAGCAGATTGTGACGGCGGCGGAGTCGATAACGCGACGGAGTGCGCAGCAGGCGACGATCCAACTGATCCAGCAGATGACTTTGACTGTGATAATGCAGCAGATATACCAGGCGGCATCTGTGATTACATAGCTGCTAACCCTGGTTCGAATATCGCGACCTTAGATTGTGACGGCGGTGGAATCAATAATGCGGCCGAATGTGCAGCAGGAGATGATCCATTGAATCCGTTAGATGATAATATGTCATGTGTAGAAGCCATGGCTAATGGAGTAGACATCTGTGCTATTATAGCATTAGACTCCGATAATCCCTTAGCGACCTTAGATTGTGACGGTGGTGGTGTTGATAATGCGACTGAATGTGCGAATGGATCTGATCCAGCAGCTTCTGGGGATGACTGTATGGCAGCAGCGAATGCAGGCCTGGATGTTTGTACTCTCATAGCCTCGAGCCCAATATTAGCAGCTGCTGATTGTGATGGAGGTGGAGTAGACAATGCCACAGAGTGTGCAGCGGGTGATGATCCAACGAAATCAGGTGATGATTTCGATTGTGATAATGCAACAGCGATACCTGGCGGTATTTGTGACTATATAGAGGCTAATCCGGCATCAGATATTGCCAGTTTAGACTGTGATGGAGGAGGAGTAGATAATGCGGCTGAATGTGCTGCTGGTACTGATCCTACAGCAATGGGTGATGATTTTGATTGTCAGTCTGCAGTTGCAGCTGGTATTGATATTTGTGCATTCATAGTTGCTAATCCTGATTCAGAAATAGCGACGTTAGATTGTGACGGAGGTGGAGTCGACAATGCGACTGAGTGTGCCGCTGGTGACAATCCTTTTGACTCTGCTGATGATTACGACTGTGATAATGCAGCAGCTATAACAGGAGGTATTTGTGACTACATAGCGGCTAATCCATCATCAGATATTGCGACCTTAGATTGTGATGGAGGAGGTGTAGATAATGCGACAGAGTGCTCATCGGGCGGTGACCCACTAAATGCGCAAGATGACAGCTGTGATAGTTTCACAGGTACAGGTGAAGATCTGTGTGCCCTGATAGGTACACTACCAGCGACTCACCCACTGGCGACCTTAGATTGTGATGGAGGAGGTTTAGATAATGCTGCCGAATGTGCAGCAGGTGGTGATCCATTAGCACCAGCAGATGACAGCTGTGATAGTTTTATAGCCTCTGGCATGGATCTATGTGTATTCTTGAGCTCGAACCCCATGAGTCCATTGGCATCCTTAGATTGTGATGGAGGTGGAATAGATAATACGACAGAATGCTTCGGTATGGCTGGAGGTACATTCAATGCAGCTACGATGATGCAAGAGCCAGACGCAGGTCATGTGCCTACTGACCCAGCTGCGGCTGGTGATGACTGTGATGCAGCTGTAGCTACTGGCATCGATGTTTGTGCATTGATCGCGAATAATCCAACTTTGGCTGCAGCTGATTGCGACGGTGGTGGTGTCAGTAATGGAGAAGAATGTGCTTCTGGGTTTAATCCCATAGATGCTGACGATGACGCTTGCCCATCGATCGCTTGTAATGATAATGTGCAAGTTTCTCTGAACGCAGCTTGTGAAGGTTTGACACCAGATCATCTTTTAGAAGGCTCATTAGGCAGAGGTGTAAGCTTAGAGATTGATGGTGTGAAACTGGGTGCCACAACTGATGTGAATAATGAGTTTGTCGATAGCGATGGTGAGATTATAGAATTCAGTAATTATATTAACCAGACTGTAAGTTATAAGCTTGTATCAGACTGTGACGGTAACTCATGCTGGGGGACCATAACTTTTGAGGTAAACTCAAAACCAGTGTTCGATATTTCTGGATGTGCTGCTACACAAGAGCCTACTAATTCACCAAGCAAAATTGATCTAACAGGTGACATATCTGATGATAGTGATGATGATGTAGAATTAGATGCAGCATGGCATGTAAATACTGCAACTGGTGAAGGCCTTAACGTCAGCAATGGCGCAGAAGTCGGGGAGTGGTATGCTGACCTATTCGAGGTCGATCCTCCTTGTGATCACGTTTTAACGTGGACATCATCTTTGAAGTACCCAGTGTTCTCTCCTAAAGGTGAAGTAGAATGGTTGCTTGCAGATTTAGAAGTGTATTCCTACACGGTAACAGCAGGAGTACTTCAAGCTAGCCCTTTAGTGATGGGAGCTACGATTAGTTCTAAGACACAATTACTCGTTAAGGCATCAGCTGCAAATGCAATTGGATCTTACAAGCTGACATTCAATGGCACCTGTGCTGGGTCAGAGCTACGGTTTCCACAAGTGTGGTGTGAAGGAGCACCTTCATGTTTTGTGAGTTACGATGAATTCGCTGAGGAAGTCGCGAATGGATGTTATGAGATTGAGCTGCTACCAGAGGTACGCACTGAGACAGGTGACATCTGTGAAAAGCAAGTCGTGAATGTAAAATACTTCGGTAAAATCACGAATCACGGAACGCCATCTACAGTACTGCTATTAGATCAGACTTATGAAATTCTGCCATTGACAATCTATAGTGGAGGATCTGAGACTGATGCTACGGATGATGGGAATGATCCAACGGATAGCGATACAGATCCAAATAATGATGGTACTGGTACTAAGATCTTCTTCCCTAAAGCATTTGGCCCATTAGATTGTGGTGATGCTTCAGCTGATGATTTAGATCCAGAGACAATTCGTGCTGCAGCATCTAAGACAGGTTCAGGTACGTTCGCTTATCCGTACTTTATTGATATGCATGATGTAGTGGATGCGACTAAAGAGTTCTGTACGATCGTACATACAGCTGTAGCAGTCGATACTGTTGATACAATGACTCTTATGGACCCTGATGGCCAACCTAACAATGGTGATGAGATATGGGTACTTCTTCCAGTGGTGGAGAAAGACATCGTAGAGACTAAATTCTGTGAGACATTCAAAATCAATGCTGCGGGACAACCTGTAGTAGATAGAAATAAAGATGGTGTTTGTGACGCTACTGTATTTGTATACGATGATGGTGCTGGTGTAGGTGATCCTATTGCAACAGGAGTAACTGATTGTGTAGTAGATAGCTCACCAGAAATTGAGCTTCTTGTACCAGACAAGTTCTGTAATCTCGTAGTCAGCTATGATGATAGTGCACCTCTTGCTGCTTGTGGTGGTGGAGTAAAAGTCATCAGAAACTGGACTGTTTTAGACTGGTGTAATTCATCATCAATCATAACAGGAGTACAGTACATAGAAATCAGAGATACAGAAGCACCTGAGCTGGAAGAAGAGTTAGATGATGTAATTGCATCAATCGAGCCTTGGTCCTGTTCAGCTAAAGTGAAGCTTCCAACAATTGAAGCTAAAGATAACTGTAGTGAGCTATCATTTGACTTTGATCCTATCGAAGGAAGAGTGGTAGATGGTTACATCGTTGATCTATGGCCAGGTAATGGACCGATCACAGTACAAGTTGCCATTTCAGATGAGTGTGGTAATACGACGAAGACAAGTTTTGATGTAGTGGTAGGTGATGACGTACCTCCAGTGCCAATTTGCCAAGATAACTTAGTA
>CALFUK010000154.1 GCA_937929945.1 uncultured Saprospiraceae bacterium | reverse complement strand
CCTATATCCCCCTTTTGATAAAGGGGGATATTAAAAGTATTGGCTTTATGCAAATTTGAGATTCTTGAGATATGCAGCTCCGACCTTGGCGCTGTCCATGGGCGTAGAGTCGTCATAGCGCTCTTGCTCCATGATGAAATACTTGACGCCTTTCGCTTGGGCTGTCTTCAGGATAGTGGCGAAGTCGATGATGCCTGTACCGAGATTGCAGCTTGCGCTGTGCTCATCCGCGGCTACACCTTTTTTTCGGTCTTTCACGTGGACTAGGCGAAATCGATTCGGGTAGCGCGTCAGATAGTCTGCGGGATCAGCTCCTCCAGTGACCACCCAGTAGATGTCCATCTGGTGATCCACAAGAGCGGGATCAGTATTCTCCATCAAGAAGTCTTGGGGCATCATGCCAGAGAAGGCCTTGAAGGTGTAGGCGTGATTATGATACGCAAAGCGGATACCGTTCGCATTGCATATGCGGCCGCACTCATTGAACTTTTCGGTGACTTTCTTCCAGTCTTCCACACTCTTCTGAGGGCCGATGTAGGGGCAGATGAGATAGTCCAGTCCCACTATGGCAGCCTCAGCCGCTTTGCGTTCGAAGTCCTCGTGTATGTTGGTGTGGGAGGATACCATCCTAATACCGATATCATCCAGGTATGTTTTAAAGTTCTTAGGAGTCATATTCCAAAACATGCCTTGCGCACCTTCGTAGCCTTCTACTTGTTGGTAGCCATAGCTTGCCAGTTGCTTCAGCGTCCCTTTTGGATCGTCAGGGATCACATCACGCAGGGTGTATAGCTGGATGCCGAACTTATCGAGGCTACCTGAAGAGTTACCCATCATGCCCGCAGCACTCTTTTTACTGCATGCCCACTGAGGGAGGATAGCCGCCCCAGCTGAGAGAGCCGCTGCAGACTTAAGGAAAGTTCTTCTACTTTTGGATGTATATTTTATCATGATCAATTATTATGCAATGAATATACACAATGAGAAATGATAAGAGAAGGAAATTTAATAAGCATTGATTTCTAAACCTATATATATGGAGGAAGACTATAGAGCTAGGAGGATAGATGATAGCATCATAATCGATGGCGATACCGATAAGCCCATCTGGCGCGAAGCCAGTTGGAGCAAACGCTTCGTCGATATGGTGACGGGCGATCCAGGCATGTATCACACGCAGTGCGCCATTCTCTGGAATGAGACGCATCTGTATCTCGCTTTTAAAGCTGAAGAGCCCTTTTTAGAAGCGAAGCTCACTGAGCGTGACAGCATCATCTTTTTAGAGAATGATCTGGAAGTATTCATCGATGGAGGTGACTGCTACTACGAGCTGGAGGTGAACGCTGCTAATACGATATATGAAGTGTTCTTCATTTGGAAAGATGCCTACCAGCGTGGAGGCCGTTTTGATACGGCTCAGTTTGATGTGCATCAGGATGGAGCATATACTTTTGGTGGCGATTATGATCGGACGGGGGCCTCCTTTTGGAAGGGCACTCACCCCAGAGGCATCCGCTGGGCCTTCACTCAGTATGATATGCCAGGACTACAGACAGCGGTACAGCTGGATGGCAGCCTCAATGATCACAGCGACATAGATGAAGGGTGGAGCCTGGAGATAGGGATACCCTGGCAGAGTCTGGAGCTGCTCGCGGATGGCAGGTCTATTCCCCCGACTGATGGCGATATCTGGAGGATGTTCTTAGGCAGATTTCAGAAGCTGGTCACTGGTGGTAAAGAGGTCACGCCTCATCCAGCGATGTCACTGAATAGTCACGGGATCTATGACACGCATCTGCCATCGAAGTGGAGCCGCATCAGATTTACTGATTGATCTTTTTTGACTGTTCTCGTTCAGGAGGAATACAAGGGGTTATCTTACATTTCAGCACAGGGAGTCCAAGCCTGAGTCCCAACTAAATTATGTACTATTCTATATACCTACGACTTCAGGGATAGCGATATCCTTTTCCTCGCGACATCCACTTCGATCACTGTAGCTGTCACCGTCTGGTTTAGAGAGAGTACGGTAGAGGGGTCAGAGATAAAGCGGTCAGCCATCTGCGAGACGTGGATCAGGCCTGACTCCTTAATGCCCAGATCTACAAAGGCGCCAAATTTAGTGACATTATTCACGATGCCTGTGAGCTTCATGCCTACGGCCACATCCTCAATGGACCTGATCTGGTCAGAGAACTCTACGACCTCTGCTTCTCCGCGAGGGTCCAGGCCTGGCTTTGCTAGTTCTTGCATGATGTCCTGCAGTGTCTCTTGGCCCATGTCTTCAGTGGTGTATTCGCTGAGTTTTATTTCTGTCAGCTTTACCTGGATGTTGGGTTCATTGATGTTGATCTTTCGCTCGGCCATGATCTTGGAGACGGTATCGTACCGCTCCGGGTGGATGCCTGTATCATCCAGCGGATTGTCACCTGCCTTCACGCGCAGAAATCCGGCGGCCTGCTCATAGGCCTTAGCGCCCATGCGAGGTACTTGCAGCAGCTGCTTTCGGTTTTTAAAGCCTCCAATGTCAGCCCTGTAGGTCACTATATTTTTGGCAAGTGTCGGGCCCAGACCTGATACGTACTGGAGCAGGTGCTGGCTGGCAGAGTTCACATTGATGCCTACGGCATTCACGCAGGAGCTCACTGTCATGTCTAGATCAGTCTGCAGCAGGCTTTGATTCACATCGTGCTGGTACTGGCCTACGCCTATGGATTTAGCATCTATTTTCACGAGTTCTGAGAGTGGATCCATGAGCCTTCTGCCGATCGAGATAGCACCTCTGATGGTAATGTCCAGGTCGGGGAATTCCTCTCTGGCAATCGCTGAAGCAGAGTATATGGAAGCGCCATCTTCATTGACCATGTATAGCTCGCAGGAGCTGTCTATGTCTTTGAGAAACTGGAGGCTCTCGCGGCCAGCTGTGCCATTACCGATGGCGATGTGCTGGATTTTATATTGATCGATCAGCTTCTGGATGATGTCTGCAGCTTCGCGAGTCTTCATCTGAGGCGGATGAGGGTAGATGGTCTGATGCTTCAGGTATCCACCAAATTCATCGAGCACCACTACCTTACAGCCAGTCCTGAATCCTGGATCGATCGCCAGGACGGGGTATCGGCCCAGCGGGGGCGCTAATAGTAGTTGTCTGAGATTTTTACTAAAAATCTGAATGGCCTCTTGGTCTGCTTTCTCTTTTAGTGCTTTCCTGGTCTCATTCTCGAGTGAGGGCAGCAGCAGTCGCTTCAGGGCATCTTTCAGTGCTATGTCTATCTGGGTGGCACAGTCGCCACGGGATTTGAGGTAGTATCTGCTGAGCTTCTCTCTGGCTCTGTCCTGGTCGATGCTGATCTTGACGCGGAGTAAGCCTTCTTGCTCAGCCCTAAGGATTGCTAGTAATCTGTGGGATGGGATGCGAGTGGCAGCTTCGCTGAAGTCGAAGTAGTCTCGGTATTTGCCCGCCTCTTCCTTCTTTTTTTTAATGACGGATGATTCCACACGTGAGTGGCGCTGATACATCTGTCTGATGTGCTCCCGTGTCTTTTGGTTTTCATTGATCCATGAGGCGATGATGTGTCTGGCGCCTTCGAGTGCATCCTCTGTGGTCTTGACATCGGCAGACAGGTATCGCTTAGCCTGCTGCTGCAGATCATCAGAGCGCTGTGCCGTGATAAGTCTGGCTAACGGCTCCAGGCCCTGCGCTTTGGCTATGTCTGCTTTGGTCTTGCGGCTCTTTTTATAGGGCAGGTAGATATCTTCTAATAGATCAGGGTCATAGCAAGCCTCTATTTTTTCTTTCAGTGCAGGGGTGAGTTGATTTTGATCCTTGATGACATCGAGAATGGAGGCCTTTCTCTTTTCGAGTTTATTTAGCTTTTCCAGTTGCTGCTTGATGGCCGCTATTTTGACCTCATCCAGTGAGCCAGTCATTTCTTTCCGATAGCGGGCGATGAAAGGGATCGTAGCTCCATCATGTAGTAGAGATATCACCTTGGAGACGACGGGCTCTCTGACACCTGTCTGGTCTGCTATCCACTTTACATTCATGTTGTCTATATTTTTATCTAAATGACAAGCTACTAATCATTCGCCTGAATGCGCATTAGCCTTCTTTGTCGCATAGACTTTCAGTCTACAATTGTGAAAAATTCATTTGTGATCAGCTCGTCACTAGTTTTGTTCACCTACTTAATTTGTAGAAGCGCTTTACATCAAAGATGCTTCTTGCGGTAAATATCAGCATTATTGCTTGGGTTTTTAGGTTTAGATTTTAATGTTTCTCAGTGTGTAGATCGAACATCAGCTAAACGAAAACGCTACAGGAGCTATGAAAGGCAGTTACATTATTGCAATGTCGAAACTGGACAAATGCAGACTCGGCCTTAGAATCCTGGGATAAAGCTTCGACAGGTTTCAAGAATCAATGAAAAATAAATCGAAAAAATCCTATTTTTCAATAAACATTGAAAGTTAACTTTCGTACAATATTTCATAAAATACTGATAATCAAGTATTTAATAATTTTAGTAATTTGAAAATCTAAGTTTTGATTCATTTTTGTTCACCCTATGCTTGAGTTTTGTTTAATTTATGTCTAACTTTGGATCAACAAAAAGCCCTTAATTATGCCACAAAGCGAGTTCGTAGCCAGTTTCGAAAAATTAACTCCCTCACTAAGGTCATTTGCGATGAATCTGACCAAAAATGAGGAGGATGCTCACGATTTATACCAAGAGACAGCCTTTAGAGCCATTACTAACAAGGAGAAGTTTAGACCAGGCACAAACTTTAAGGCTTGGCTCTTTACGATCATGAAGAACATCTTCATTAATAACTATAGAAAAAGAGTCAAACGTAATACGATCATTGACTCCACGGAGAATATGTACTTCATTAATTCTGGTTCGACAGTGATCTCTAATGATGCTGGTTCCAACATCTTGATGAAGGAGCTGAAGAAAATGATTAACTCCTTAGAAGACAGCATTAAGGTTCCATTCATGAAGCATTTCGAAGGATTCAAATACCAAGAGATTGCTGATGAATTAGAGCTGCCACTCGGAACTGTAAAGAGTCGCATCTTCTTTGCCAGAAAGGCGCTGAAGCAGATGATTATATCTCAGTATGGAGACTATAATACTGTCAGAACCAAATTGACTGCATAGTAGCAATTCATTGATATAAATAGTTAGTTAGAAGCGAGAGCGGCCATGCCACTCTCGCTTTTTTCTTTTTACATTCACACCATAAGATAAGTCATGACGCCACGATCAGCTCCGACACTATTCCAGCAGCAGCTTTATGCTTGGCATAAGACAGGAGCCAGGCCACACCCATGGAAGGCCACTCGTGATCCGTATAAGATATGGCTCTCCGAGATCATCCTCCAGCAGACTAGAGTGGAGACAGGCACCAGCTACTACCTCAGATTTGTGGAGAGATTTCCCGCAGTGGAGGCTCTAGCGGCGGCTACGTTAGAGGAGGTCTATGAGCTGTGGAAAGGACTGGGATACTACTCCAGGGCTAAGAATCTGCATCTGTCCGCACAGCAGATCATGACTGAATTTGAAGGTGTATTCCCTGATCAGTATGAGGACATCCTCTCTCTGAAAGGGGTGGGTCCCTATACGGCGGCAGCTATTGCCAGCTTTGCCTATGATCTGGCATACCCTGTAGTGGATGGCAATGTGAAGCGAGTGATCAGCAGGTATGCGGCTTATGAGAAGGACATCCTGGCCTCTGCAGCTCACCAGGATATCTTAGACCTTCTGGCTGATGGTCTATTTGATGCTGCGCATCCGGCACAGTTTAATCAGGCGGTGATGGACTTTGGTGCTACAGTGTGTAAGCCTAAGGGTGCGCTCTGCCAGATCTGTCCCCTACGAGAAGACTGCTATGCGCATCAGTCTGGGAGGGTCGCAGAGCTGCCACTGCGCATCAATAAGGTTAAGCGTAAGACCAGATACTTTCACTACATCATCATAGAGCGGGCGGGGGAGCTGCTGTTTCGACAGCGTCAAGACAAGGACATCTGGCAGAATCTGTACGAGTTTCCTATGATCGAGTCATACCAGCAGGAGGCTTTAACTCATCAGGAAGTCGCTACTTATTTACGAGAGACAGTGGGTATTATGATCGGTGATGAGTTACTTCACATCAAAGGACCTCGACAGCAGCTGCTGAGCCACCAGAAAATCATCTCCTATTTCTACAGCGGGATAGAGCAGGAGGCGTCAGAAGAGCTGAGTTCGGACAGTCCCTTCGTATGGATGCCAGCAGATAAATACCACCAGATCGCCGTCCCCAAGACGATAGATTGGTATTTGCACGATAATTCAATATCTTTATTTACGTTAAAAGCTTAAGAATGATTAATAAAGTAACATTGATAGGGAATTTGGGTGCAGATCCGGATGTGAAGACATTGGATAATGGGGCTAAAGTGGCCAGGTTTTCTCTTGCCACCAATGAGAATTATCAAGATAAGATGGGCGAATGGCAGAAGAAGACGGAATGGCATAATGTGGTCGTCTGGAGAGCCATGGCCGATCGGGTAGAGCGCGACTTCAAGAAGGGAATGATGGTCTACGTAGAGGGCAAGATCAGCTATCGAAAATGGCAGGATCAAGAAGGTAAGGATAAGTACGCCACGGATATTGTACCCTACACTCTGCGTATGCTGGAGCGTAAGGAGTCTGGCCCCAATAGTAATTTTCCCAGTGCAGAGGATGAAGTCACCAGTACACCTCCTCGCCAAATCACACAGCCGATGCAGGCACAACAGCCACAAGCACAGCCAAAGGCGAATAACCCTACAGAAGCGGAAGATGATTTACCATTTTAAGGCTGTCAAGATATATGGTGTCACGAAACAAGCAGTAGTTGGAACCTGATCCCCCCTTACTCCTATACCATACACTACTCTTCATATTCAATGGCCCACTCTGGGTGGTTGGCATATCCTTTTTAGGTCTTCTTATATTATTGATGTGTTCTGCACTGATCTCTGGTTCAGAAGTGGCATATTTCTCTTTAGATCCCAATAACATCAGATCACTGGAAGAGGAAGAGGATGAGCTCTCTCAGCGCGTTCTCGATCTAAAGCATAAGCCTAAGCGACTGTTAGCCACCATTTTGATATTCAATAATTTTATCAATATTGCCATCGTCATCTTATCCTATTATATCTTTCAGCTGGTCTTGCCTGAGGGCATCTTCACTCGCTGGGCTGCAGGTATCAATGGATTCTTTGGCAGTGCATTTCAGTGGCTGCCAGGAGCCTTGGATTTTGTCCTGACGACGATCATCGTCACATTCATATTGGTCCTTTTCGGTGAGGTGACACCTAAGATATATGCTAATCTGAATAACTTGAAATTTGCTCGATTTATGGCCAGCCCCCTGCTCGGCCTATCTAAAATCATGATGCCGATCAGCAGCCTGCTGATCAGAGTGACTGATAAAATAGAGAATCGCGTAGAGGCACAGCAGCAAGGCAGTACCAATAAAGAAGATATCGACCGAGCGATCGATTTGGCCATGAGTGAAGAGGAAGATACAGAAGAAGATGCTGATCTGCTGAAGGGCATCATCAAGTTTGGTGATATGAGTGTGAAGCAGATTATGAGATCCAGAGTGGATGTCACAGCACTAGACATAGATACGTCGTACACAGAGTTATTATCCACGATCCGGTCTTCGGGTTATAGTAGAATCCCTATTTACAAAGAAGAATTCGATAAGATCGAGGGTATCCTCTATGGTAAGGATCTGATCAGTCATCTCGATAAGAATGATGATTATAGATGGCAGGAGCTGGTCAGGCGTAATGTCCTTTACGTCCCAGAATCTAAAAAGATCAATGAGCTGCTCAAAGAATTTCAGTTGCGCAGGATGCACATGGCAATCGTCGTAGATGAGTATGGAGGTAGCTCAGGTATCGTCACTCTGGAGGATGTGATGGAAGAGGTCATCGGGGAGATCAAAGATGAATTTGATGATGAAGAGATAGACTACGTGAAGCTGGATGATACTAACTATATCTTCGAAGGCAAGACCATGATCAATGATGTATGCCGGATCATCGGCACCTCAGTAGAGTCCTTTGACGAAGTCAAGGGCGATGCAGATTCTATCGCAGGTATCCTGCTGGAGATCATCGGCCACATACCGAAGTCTGGTAAAGAAGCCAGCTTCGAACAATACAAATTCAGGATTCTATCAGCGAATGACCGCAGAATCGAACGCATCAAATTAACCATCGTAGAATGAGGCTGAGCTATATCATATTGATCATCATGCTTACTCTATCCGCATGCCAAGAGAGTGGAGACTTACTGATCAAGCCGCACCAATATCCCAGAGTCGACTTTCCAGAGAAGGCTTATCAGTCGTGCCATGAGTCTGATTGTGATTTCTCCTTTAAGCTGCCTGTGTATGCGAGTATCGAGAAGAAGGTGGCATATTTTGACGATACACCTGTACACCCTTGTTGGTTTGACATAGCCTACGAGCCTTTCAATGGTAAGCTACATTGTAGCTATTATCCAGTCGATAGCCGGTCCCAATTAGACGAACTGATAGCGGACGCGTTTGAGCTGGTTAGCAAGCATCACATTAAGGCTAATTTTCGAGAAGAGACACTCATCCAGCGAGACGATGTCAGTGGCATTCTCTTTGATATCTCAGGACCCGTAGCCAGTCCGGCTATCTTTTTTCTGACGGATAGTCTGCACCATTTTTTCATCGGATCGCTCTATTTTGATAATCAAGTGAATCCTGATTCGATGAAAGTCGTCCATGACTTTGTCAGAGCAGATCTGGTGGAGATGATCGAAACCTTCGACTGGAAGAACTGAGTGATCTGATAATATCTATCTTGGCAATCGATAAATAGAAAGCCGAACACATGGATCAAATCAGTGTATTAGATATGCTCAAAATTGGAGTGGGTCCATCTAGCTCCCACACCATGGGCCCATGGAAGGCAGCACTTAGATTTATAGAGCTGATAGATTCTAAGCAGCAGCTGCAGCGGGTACACCAGATCAGCGTGCAGCTCTATGGCTCTCTCGCCCTGACAGGTAAGGGCCATGCTACCATCGAAGCACTTATCTTAGGACTATCCGGCTATCCCATCGAGACTGTGCCGATGAAGGATGTGAAGACCACTCCGCAGCAGGTAGCTACGACTCAAGTGTTATCATTAGCTGGAAAATTTGAAATTGGATTCTCCATTGATCGAGACATCATATTTCGATTTACGGAGCGGCTGCCTTACCATACGAATGGGATGCAATTCTTGGCAGTAGATGAGCAAGGGGCAATTATGGTAGAAGCTACATATTATTCTATTGGTGGCGGATTTGTGGTTATGGAGAATGAGGGAGGAGCTGGCTCAACTGTGACCCTGCCATATCCGATTAATTATGCTCGAGATGTGATCTTGCACTGCAGACTGTCAGGCCAGTCGCTGCCATGGATCATCAAAGAGAATGAGAAGGTCTGGAGATCCGAGAGCGAGCTGGACTCAGCTATGTGGAATATCTGGCAGGTGATGGTAGAGACGCTGTATCGAGGCTGTCACACATCTGGTAAGCTACCAGGCGGTCTGGATGTGTCCAGGCGGGCACCTAAGATGCTGGAATACCTAACTATGGCACCAGCATATGACTCGCCACAGCAGTGGATAGCGTCACTAGGCGAGCTCTCTTTGAGCTTCGAGGATACGCTCTCGATAGTCAGCTGCCTGGCTATTGCCACGAATGAAGAGAATGCTGACTTCGGAAGGATTGTCACTGCACCCACCAATGGTGCTGCTGGAGTGATCCCAGCCGTACTGGTCTATTACGCCTACCTGAATCGAAAAGGGAAGGCCACGCGAACTGAGATCATTGACTTCCTCTGTGTGGCCTCTGAGATAGGGAGTATCTTCAAGAAGCGCTCTACTATTTCAGCGGCAATGGGTGGCTGCCAGGCCGAGATAGGTGTCTCCTCCGCCATGGCGGCAGCTGCACTGACGCATGGCATGAGAGGCTCTGTAGAGCAGACTCTGATGGCAGCTGAAATAGCTATGGAGCATCACCTCGGCATGACTTGTGATCCAGTGGGTGGCTTGGTCCAGATCCCATGTATAGAGAGAAATTCTATGGGTGCCATCAAGGCCATCACGGCAACTCAGATCGCGCTTAAGAGTGATCCCTCTGCCGCCAAGATCAGCCTCGATGAGGTCGTACAGACCATGTGGGAGACAGCTCAGGATATGAATGACAAGTATAAGGAGACCTCACTGGGAGGATTAGCTTCCAATTACTCGGTGAAGATACCCGAGTGCTGATGGAGCAGAGATATGGCTTAGGCTACCATCTTGGCAAAATCAGTACCGCTGGGATCTTGAAAGACGCGTAGATCAAATTCTGCCAGCACAGCCAAGATGTGATCGAATATATCAGCCTGAATATCCTCATAGTTAGCCCAGACCTTATCCTTGCTGAAGACGTAGATTTCTATAGGCAGGCCATGTTCTGTGGGCGCTAGCTGCCGGACTAATAAGGTCATCTCTTGGCTGATCATCGGATGATGTTTTAAGTAGGCCTGGACATAAGCACGAAAGGTGCCAATGTTAGTCATTCTGACACCATTGGCGAGACTGGTTTGGTCGATACCGGCTGACTCATTAGCTTGTTGCACTTCTGATTTTGTCTCTTCTATATAGCTAGAGATGTATTTGATCTTACTGAATCGATCCAGCATCTCATCGGTACAAAATTGGATGGTATTCATATCGATGCTGATGGATCGCTTGATTCTTCTACCTCCAGACTCGGACATGCCTCGCCAGTTTTTAAAAGAATCGGTGATGAGCGCATAGGTGGGTATGGTGGTGATCGTCTTGTCCCAATTCTGTACCTTGACCGTCGTCAGCGCTATTTCTATAATATCTCCATCTGCACCATATTTCGGCATTTCGATCCAGTCACCATTAGAGACCATCCGATTCGCAGATAGCTGAATGCCAGCGACGAAGCCCAAGATGGCATCCTTAAAAATGAACATCAGTATGGCGGTCAGTGCACCCAGACTACTGAATAAATACATGGGTGTCTTATTCACCAAAATAGAGATGATAAAGATGGCACTGATAAAGTATACAATGATCTTAAATACTTGGATGAAGCCTTTAATGGGAATTCTATTAGATACATCATATGTATTGTAGATGTCAAGCGAGGCATTGAGCAAAGCATCCAGTGCGAGCAGGCCCATCACTATCATGTAGATCAGAGCCAGTCCTGTTGTCAAGGTAATCAGCCAATCGTAGCCTTCAAATGGAATCGATATTGTGAGATAGATGACTATGGCCGGAGCCATATGAGCTAGCCGACTGAACACCTTACTTTTTAAAATCATATCGTCCCACTGAGTCGTGGTCTTGCTGATGATGGTGGTGATGCCTTTCAAGATAAAATGCTTAGCCAGTAAATAGGCTATGATACTGAATAGGACAATCGCCATAAAAATTACGCCTCTGGATACCAGAGTGGCAGCACTGACGCTCAAGGAATAATCTAACAACCAATCTCTAAGAAGCTCTAGCATATACATTCTGTATTTTATTCAAGTATTTTGGTTACCAATTTTATTACAGCTGCTGAATTATTTTATATCCGAGCTCGTCAATGGAAGATTGGCAAAACAAGAATGGAATCAGGAAGCGTTGGCGAAGATAGTTATTAAAGCTATACGCTAATTAGCAAATCTCTCACAGCTCTGGCCTTACAGTATGAGACTTATAAGCTAAGGTGGTGTGTCCATAGCATCGTACTGTTTATCCGAGAATTGACGGCAGAAGGCCAGAGCCAAAGAGCTTAAGTTACAATAGTGATGCATGATTATTGAGCACTAGGTCGTGATAGACCTTCATCTGGAATCTTGATTTTATAACAGTTTAGGCTGCTAAGGATGGGACATAAAAAAAAGGTGCCACAGTGGGCACCTTTTATACATTCGTGAATATTGTTGGGGCTATGCCTCCTCCATATTTTCGACCACAGCTTCTTCTATGGCGCCTGTCTCTTCTGGTACATCACCGATGCCAAATTTTTGCTTGACTAAGGTCTCTATCTCCAGTGCTACTTCTGGATTGTCCAGTAAGAACTGTTTAGCTGATTCTCTACCCTGTGCGATCTTAGTTCCGTTATAACTGTACCAGGATCCACTTTTCTGTACGATCTCTTTGTCGACT
>CALFUK010000153.1 GCA_937929945.1 uncultured Saprospiraceae bacterium | reverse complement strand
GAATGATTGTACTGTAGAATGCAGTGAAGTCGTCATAGCAGCACCATTGGCACCGACATGCACAGTCAGCCAAACGGCAGAAATATTATGTTTTGGAGATTTGACTGGAGCCATTTTAGCCGTAGGTGCTGATGGTTCAGGCAATTTTGAATACAGCATTGATGGCGTTAATTTTCAGCCCAGTGGAGCCTTTACGGGCTTGGCAGCTGGTGGCTATACGGTCACCGTCCGAGATCCAGGTAATCTGAGCTGTCTATCCGTATGTACCATCAATATAGTCGAGCCAGACCTATTGACATGTGCGAGTGCATCGACGGACGAGACGGATTGTGGTGTTGGAGATGGTACCATTACTGTTACCGCTTCAGGAGGCACAGGCCCTTACACTTACTCCGGACCAAATTTAACCACAAATAGCACGGGCATATTCACCGATTTAGAATCAGGTGGATATACGATTACGATAGTTGACAGCAATGGGTGTGAGGTCACCTGTGATCCAGTGATCATCTCTTCACCAAGTGCTCCAACATGTACAGTGCTAGAGTCAGTGGCTATATTATGTAATGGTGACTCGACAGGAGAAATAACCGCTACCGGAGCAGACGGCAGTGGGAATTATGAATATAGCCTTAACGGTGTCACCTTTCAGCCAGGTGGTGTCTTTTCATCATTACCAGCTGGAGATTATACTGTGACGGTGCGTGATCCTGATAATATTATGTGCGTATCCGCATGTACAGTGACACTATTAGAACCGACACCATTGGCATGTATCGCTAGTGCTACGGATGAATCAGACTGTGGAGCCTTCGACGGTACAATTACAGCAAGTGGCTCAGGAGGCGTTGGTCCCTATACTTATTCTGGTACAGGACTGACGACTAATACGACAGGGATTTTTACCGATCTCGTAGCTGGCTCATATACTGTCGTCATAACAGATGCTAATAACTGTACAGTAGAATGTTCTGAAGTGGTGGTATCATCACCGAGCGCTCCAACATGTACATTGACTGAGACAGCTTCTATCTTATGTAATGGTGATGAGACTGGACAGATTACAGCTGTAGGATCAGATGGAACTGGAAATTATGAGTACAGCTTAGATGGCATAGATTTTCAAGATAGTGGTGTATTTGGTGGATTAGCGGCTGGATCATATTCAGTCACCGTTAGAGACCCAGGTAATATTAGTTGTTTATCAGTATGTACGATAATTATTACTGAGCCTGATGTGTTGACATGTACAGCTACTACAACAGGAGAATCAGACTGTGGAGCCTCTGATGGCACCATCACAGCTGCAGCCTCTGGTGGCACAGGACCTTATACTTATTCAGGTTTGGGACTTACCACGAATACGACTGGGCTATTTACTGGTCTTATCTCAGGTAGCTACACGGTCATTATCACAGATAATAATGGCTGTACTGTGGACTGTGCAGAGGTCATGATCACGACTCCTAATGCACCTTCATGTTCTATAGCCGAGACTTCTTCCATCTTATGCAATGGAGATGCCTCAGCAGAAATAACAGCCACTGGCACAGGTGGATCAGGTAACTATGAATACAGTCTAGACGGAGCGACTTTCCAAGCTTCGGGTGTATTCGATAATTTAGTAGCAGGCTCATACACAGTCACTGTTAGAGATCCAGATAATCAAAGTTGTGTTTCATTCTGCAGTATCGTCGTAGACGAACCAGAAGATCTGTCTTGTAGTTTGAGTATAGAGCAAGAAGTCTCTTGTTTTGGAGAGAATGACGCGATCGTAGTTGCTTTTCCTCAAGGTGGTACATCAACATACACCTACGCATGGTCAGCTGGTAATGCCATGATGACTGGAATAGGATCCACCGCTTCAGGACTTGGATTTGGGACAGTATCAGTGACGATTACTGATAACAACGGTTGTCAATCAGTATGTTCTATAGAAGTAGATCAGCCTGCAGCATTAACGTGTAGCGTGGCTTTAGAGAATAATATATCTTGCTTTGGAGCTGATGATGGATCAGCTACCGTCAGCTTTGCTGGAGGAACACCAGACTATACCATCTTATGGGATAACGGCCAAACCACTGCTACAGCTACAGGATTGACCCCAGGTCTGCATACCGTCACAGTGACCGATGCCAATAGTTGTGAGACAACTTGTCCGATTACTATCATCGAACCCTTAGAATTTATATGTGAAGTCACCAAGCTCAATGACGTATTCTGTGCGAATGAAACTACAGGAGGAGCTACAGCAAATATTACTTCTGGTGGGATAGCGCCATTCACTTATTTATGGGATAATGGCGTAACGACTCAGACTGTCAATAATCTTGATGGAGGCATACACTTCGTAACAGTGACTGATGCTAATGGGTGTGAGACGGTCTGTGATATAATTATAAATGATCAATCAAGCTTATCTTGTTCTATCGAACTTATAACTGATGTCAGTTGCTTTGGATTTTCGGATGGATCTGCTTCGGTGACTGTAACGGGTGGCGTAGAAGGATATACCTATCTCTGGGACAATGGGGAAACGACACCTACCGCAACAGCCCTATCGGCAGGATTCTCACAGCTGACGGTGACGGATTCTAATAACTGTACTACCATTTGCAATATCACGATAACACAGCCAGACGCGCTCAGCTTAGCAGCATCTATCAATACTGTGTCTGTGACTTGTGATGGCCTCGGGAATAATGGTCAAGCAACGGTGATGCCTACTGGAGGCACACTACCATATAGCTATGTATGGCCAAGCGGAGAGACCACACAAGAGGCCACTGGACTATCTCCAGGGGCTGGTTCTGTCACGATTACCGATGATAATGGCTGTATACTGATTGAGAACTATAATATAAATTCACCAGAATTTCCTTCAGTTGTATTTGATAATATTTCACCCATATCATGTCCAAGTTTCTTCAATGGAAATTCTGATGATGGATTTGCTACTGCAATAGTGACAGGCGGAATCGCACCATACACTTATCTATGGTCTACTGGCGAGACGACTGAGACAGCTACGATGTTAATCGAAGGTGTAAATACAGTGACAGTCACAGATAATTTTGGATGCTCGAGTGCATTTGATGTTACAATTTCATTTGATTCTTGTCCTTTTATCACACTTGATAAGTCTGGCCAATTAGCTGATCCTGAAGCTGACTTAGTACCAGGTGTACCTGTGCTGTATACTTTTGAAGTTTGTAATACAGGGACGACTCCGCTACTTAATATAAGTATTACTGATCCTCTGATTACAGTCATTGGTGGACCTATCACTTTGGCTCCTGGAGCATGTGATGATTCAAGTTTTACTGGAGTATATAATCTAACTCAGACCGACATTGATGATCGGATGGTATTTAATCAAGCCCTTGTTAGGGGGATTGATGCATTGGGGAACCCTGCTAGTAGTCTATCAAATGATCCTAGCACCATTGTAGGTCTTGATGCGACTATCATAGGACTTAGGGCACCTGCAATAGGCTTAGAAAAAATAGCAGATGCATCTGGACTAAACAGTCCACCTCGCCCTGGTGATGTGATCAATTATCAATTCATCATTTGCAATACAGGCGACATCGATCTGACTAATGCGAGAGTCATAGATCTCGGCATCTCAGTAGATCAAACTGTCATACCTTTCCTTGAGTCTGGAGCATGTGATTCGTCTTCCATCACGGGCTCATATCCGATCACTTCTACAGATATCGCTGTAGGATTTTATGAAAATAGTGCGATTGTAGAGGCACTAGACGATGATGAGGAGGTCATTACTGATAGATCTGATGATCCAACAGACATAACTAATATAGACTCTAATGGCGATGGTGATCCTGATGATCCGACAGTCGTCCCCTTAGAAGCTTTTCCAGCTATAGAATTAGAAAAAACAGGATTCTTAAATAATGATTGTCCGATGGTCGGTGATCTGGTCAGCTACAGCTTTACAGTATGCAATACGGGTAATGTAGACTTGACACAAATCAGCCTGACAGATAATAATGTCAACCTGATAGGGACCCCCATAGCGACCCTCAGAGTAGGTGAGTGTAACAACCAAGCTTACACGGCCACGTACCCACTAACACAAAATGATATTGATAATGGTGCTGTGCAAAACTCAGCATCTGCCAGGGCAGTAGCCCCTAATGGAGCTGTCATCAATGATATCTCGGACGATCCTACTGATCCTTCTAATAATGACATTGAAATGGATGGTGAGCCAGATGATCCAACCTTTACAATCATTCCTCAGAAGGGTGAGTTAGCGCTGACTAAGTCTGGTATATTCAACGATGAGAGTGGAGATAACATAGCTCAGGAAGGAGAGTCAATCTCGTACACCTTCACAGTCACTAATACAGGTAATGTCACTCTAACTAATATCACTGTAGATGATCCACTTATCTCAATCGATGGAGCAGCCATCGGATCACTTGCTGTAGGACAGACCGATGAGATCACATTTACTGGAGATTATATTTTGCAGATCATTGACCTTGAGAACGCTATGGTCATTAATACCGCTACCGCATCTGGCTTTGATCCTGCAGATGGTGCGATCACAGATTTATCTGATGATGTAGATGATCTTACCAATGTGAATACTAATGGTAACGGTAATCCTGATGATCCTACGAAGGTTATTTACAATGTCAGAGAATGTGATGAATTAGTCTGTAATCAAGATTTACAAATAAGTCTGGGTACAGAGTGTCGAGTAGAGCTAGATAAAGATAATACCTTAGAAGATCCGGCTTTTGGTTTATATGAATTCTTCGTCTACCATGAGGATACTTTATTCTCTGAAGGGATACTGGATGAAAGCAGTGTGGGCAAAAGCTTCACTTACAAGGTGACCTGTGGTGGTAATTCTTGCTGGGGGACTCTCTCGGTAGAAGCTAATAGAATACCTATTCTGACCTCTCCATGTGAGCCAGGACCTAATGGCGAGATTGACCCCAGATGTTCTGGTGTCTGCTTAGAAGAAAGGCCATCCATCATATTAGATGAAGAGGAGGCCACAGCAATTCTTAATTCGAAGTGTACGGCAACCTTAATCGGGAATGTGAACGTGAAAGAGACCCGAACTGGCGACTTGTGTGATCCAGCAGGAGAGGTAATCACAATTGTTTATTCAGCCAAGTTTGAGAGGCATGGAGTGGTTCAAGAGCACGAGCTCTTAACACAACAGTATAGAATAGAGAAATATGATATCAGTGATGTATTCTTCCCAGAAGATGTCTTCTTGGATTGTAATATCACTGACTTATCACCCAGAGTCATACTAGGCACGGGCCAGAGGGTCGAGAGGGTATATCCTTATGTCCTGGATACGGCCTTCATTCCAGAGCCTGATACAGTGGAATTATGTGATACTCTATTAACAGAGATCGTGACGGGTACCCATGAAGAAATGGTACTGCAAGTCATCGATGGGGTACAAGTATGGACACTGATCACGGTCGTTGATAAAGTATTTGTCAAATCAGACACGGTGAACTGTGTCGTCATAGTAGATGATATCATAGAAGAAGAAGATCGATTCGTGCCAATAGATGAGAACTATTGTAATCTGGTTTCGACTTTTTCAGATCTTGACTTCCAAGGATGTGGAGGCAATCGTAAAGTCTTCCGAGAATGGACTGTCATAGATTGGTGCGATAAAAACTTTTCAGCCACCGACATTCAGACAATAGAGACAGTAGATAGTCTACCACCAGTCATTCTCAGGACATTCGACGATGTCTTTGTGAATATAGAGCCATGGACATGTACTGGTGTGCTTGACTTAAGAAATATCATACTCTCTGATCAGATCAGCGAAAGGTGTAGTGCTGTAGAAATCAGATATGAGTCTGAGTATGGTAGAATAGTAGATAATCGACTCATAGATATTCCACTGACGAATGAATTAATCCGAGTGGACCTCATCGTGAGCGACGAATGTGGCAATGAGTCAAAAGAATTCTTTAATGTTAAAACTCGTGATTTGACCAGGCCTGTCGTCATATGTGAATTAGACATAAACGTCACCATCACTGGTCGAGAAGATAATGGCGCAGCAGTCATATATGCAGAGACTCTTGACGAAGGCAGTCATGATGCAGGCTGTGGTCCGGTATCTCTAAGTGTCGTCAGATTAGAAGACTTTAGAGAGCCAATATTCAATTGTGCTGGTGATACTTTAGGCTTTGTGCCAGTCACTTGTGGAGCACTTGTACAGGAGTTACCTGCTGCGTCAACTACATCATCAGATAAGGGTGACGTATGCGAAGATGTAGCGACCTTAGTGACTGTGCCTGGTGACTATGTGAAGTTCTGCTGTGAAGATGTCGGTCAAGAAGTAGAAGTCGTTCTGATAGCCACAGACAAGTTTGGCAATACTAACTACTGCGTCGTTACAGTATTCGTAGAAGACAAGTCTCAAGCTATACTGCACTGTCCTCCAGTGGAAGTCACATGTAATGATAATTTAGAAAATGCGAAGCCGACGGTGATCGGTACGATCTGTCCTCTTGCGGAGATAGAGTTAATCCTTCTGGATGAATCAAGTGATTCTGGTCAGTGTACTAACTCGACGATAACAAGAGAATGGTATCTGGATACAGATGAAAGTGGAGACTTCAATGAAGGAGATGC
>CALFUK010000152.1 GCA_937929945.1 uncultured Saprospiraceae bacterium | reverse complement strand
TTGACAGGACACCACAAAAACGGACATCCCCCTATCAATAGAATATAAATTAAGATACACCAGAATCTAAGTTATAACCATCTCTAAGGTAGCCGGCTTATTATTTTCTTTCACTTCTTAAAAAGTAATAAGTATGAACATAGAATTATCAGGTCAGGAGACACTACTGGCACTCAGCTCACTGGTATTAATACTCGTCGCATTCATTTTTAGTGGTAGGTACCTGCTGGGTAAAATGACATGGTGGGCTAATAATTCATCAGATCAGTTGTCCAATCGATTCACAAGCTTAAACAGTCGAGTCAAATACGCTCAGTTCGATGCTTTCTTGTACACTGGCTATTTTAGAAAAGTGGGACTCTTCTTAGCTATACTCTCCTCCATCATAGCCATGAGCTGGACCACATACCAGCCAAGAGAGTACGTACTCCAGTCCATAACAGAAGACTTAGGTGATATAGAGATTATACCACCCCAGACCTATACTAAGCCAAAGCCGCCACCACCGCCACCACCTCTGCCAGAGATAGAAGAAGTAGAAGATATACCAGAGGATGAGGACATCGAATTCTTAGATCAAGACCTCACCGCAGACGAGGTGATCAATGAAGAGATACCCGTACCTGAGAAAGCAGCACCACCTCCACCTGATCCTGCCCCGATGATAGAGGAGCCAATCGTAGATGAAATTTATCCTAGATCAGAAGTGATGCCCAGATTCCCTGGCTGCGCCACAGCTGGTCCTGATGAAAAGGCCATAGAGCATTGCAGCACCCAGGCCATGCTCGGATTCATCTATAAGCACCTGAAATATCCACCCATCGCCAGAGAGAATGGTGTAGAAGGTACTGTCGTCCTGCGCTTCGTGATTGACGAATCTGGACTACTGACTCATGTGGAAATACTGAGAGATATCGGTGCTGGCTGTGGAAAAGAAGCAGCGCGCGTGATCCAAGCGATGAGCGACATTAAAGGCAAATGGACGCCCGGGCTACAAAGAGGCCAGCAGGTCAAAGTGATGTATACCCTACCCATCAAATATAAACTTCAAGGCTAATTTTTCTTCACCATATACATTTCTAATCGCTGCTCTTCGGAGTGGCGATTGGTATTCTTTATAAAAAGTAGTCAGAACGCGCAGCTATCTCAGCATGGTCAGACAGGGCGCTTAGTACCTCAGGTCAGCATCTAAGGGCCGATCTGCCAGCACCATAGCTTTCAGCGTTTTTAATTCTTGCTTTATGTCCAGCAGCTCATCATCTTTTATTTCTAATAGCTCAAGCGTAGAAAAAGTGAACTGATCCTCGCCCTGTTCATTCCAGTCAGCTTGCAACGCTTTATTCCGGTGGCTGCCAAATCTGAGTTCTGTCCGATGCCTGTTTATTTTCGCCGAAATATTTTCGCTCTCTTCGATCAGGTATTTGCCATTGACCAGATTCGATATTTGCAGGATACCCGCTTCTGGCTTTAGCTGCTTGTATTCGTTTTTGAGTTCTTTATTTGTTTTCATCTGTTTGAAATTTGCAACTGAATGCCCTACAGCTTATTATTTTTGAAAGCCGAGCTTACTTTCTCTCATCCACTATCCGATTCAACTTACCACCCGCGCTCCTTGGTATATCTCCACAGTTCACGATGTCTACTGCCATGGACAAGCCGATGGTGTCTTTGATGTTTTTGCTGAGCTTTTGCTGTAGCTCCGTACATAGTTTTGACTGGCGAGCTGATGACAGCGTGTTATAATTATCTTGACATGCAGACTTCATTTCTACTTTGACCTTGACCTTATCCATACCTCCGTCATTGCTGACGATCAGTTGGTATTGCGCAGCCAAATCAGATACGCTTTCAATCACAGATTCGACCTGGGTATGAAATAGATTGACACCTCTGATGATCAGCATGTCATCAGCTCTGCCTTTGATGTCTCCCATTTTGATATGTGTCCGCTTACCATTCGGATCATAGTGCAGCGTGCAGATGTCATTTGTCCAGTATCTGCAGAAGGGCATCGCCTCCTTAGTCAGGGTGGTAAAGACCAGCACGCCTTCCTCTCCATACGGCAGTGGCTCTTTGGTATCTTTATCCACGATTTCAGGGTAGAAGTGATCTTCCCAAATGTAGCTGCCTGTCCCTTTTTCATCCACATCTTCTTGTGACACTCCAGGACCTATCACCTCACTGAGTCCGTAGATATTTGTGGCTTGTACGTCCAGTCCTGTTTCTATATCTTTTCTGACAGCTTCTGTCCATGGCTCTGCTCCTATGATGGCATACTTGACATTGAGCTTTGTCACATCGATGCCTCTTTCTCTACATTTCTCAGCTAAGGTCTGACCGTATGACGGCGTACAGGTAATCACGTCTGGCTTAAAATCTTGCAGGATGGTCAGCTGTCTTTCAGTCATACCACCTGATACGGGGATCACGGCCAGCCCCATTTTCTCTGCACCTCCATGCACGCCCAGTCCACCTGTGAATAGGCCATAGCCATAAGCATTATGAATCTTCATCCCTGGCCTGGCGCCTGCTGCATATAGTGATCTGGCGACTACTTCAGAGAATACTTCCAGATCATTTTTAGTGTATGTCACGACGGTAGGTCTGCCCGTAGTGCCACTCGAAGCATGGATCCGAGAAAATTGAGATTCTGGTACAGCCGAAAGATGATAGGGATAGTTATCTCTTAGATCGGTTTTTAGGGTGAAGGGCAATTTGTGTATATCTTCTATTCGCTTGATCTGCTTGATGTCTACCCCAGCTTCGTCAAATGCTTTCTTGTAGAAAGGCACATGTTCGTATTGCCTCCTGAGCATGATTTGAAGTCGATCGCTTTGCAGATTCCGCAGCTTGTCCAGCGGTAGTGATTCTAATTCTTTATTGTACATGATCTCATACTTTTGTCTACCTCGAATCAAGAAAATTTTGCCAGTGCCTCTTTCGTAAATGAGGAAAGTACCAACTTACCACTCTTCTCTGCCCGCTGCTCCAGCAGCTCATCCCAGTGATCACAGTCTTCCCAAAAGACTTGTTTCAGCATTGACCGAGCCTCTGGATTAGTACCTAGTAAATAATCAGCTAAACGCATGACAGCCACATCCAGTGCTGCTGCACTCTCGTGAACCTCAGCATACAGACCTTTTGATTTTGCCCACGCCGCAGTCTGAAATGTATCAGCATCTATGGTCAGTTGGCTCATCGCTGAGACACCAATTTTTCGCTTGACAGCAGGCCCTACGACGAAGGGACCAATGCCCACATTGAGCTCACTGAGTTTGACCTTTGCGTATTTTGTCGCAAGACAATAGTCCACAGCACAAGCTACGCCTACGCCTCCTCCGACTGCTGCGCCTTGCACCCTGCCGATGATGAGCTTCGGGCACTTCCTGCAGGCATTGATGACATTGGCAAATCCCATGAAAAATTTCTTGCCAGCTTCAAAATCATCAAGACTGATCAGCTCATCAAAACTCGCTCCCGCGCAAAAAGTCCGATCACCACCACTCTTCAGAATGATGACGCTCACACCCATATCGCGGCCAGCCTCCTCTATCGCAGCACACAGTTCTGACAAGATTTTTCCTGGCAGAGCATTATGCTTGGGATGAAAAAACTCTATTTCACAAAGACCATCCTTCAGCATGGTCGACTTGACATACGCTTCGTTCATTGCAGTTGGTATTTTCTATATTAAGTTAAATTGAGTAAAGTGATGGCTGGCATGTTTGGTATTGTATAATTCCCACTCGTATTCATTCAAGTCTCCAAATACTGGATTGGGAATGATCGCGGATGGATCAGATTTAAATATAGCATCTACCTCGTCTAAGCCGTCCATGAAAGCTTGCTTAGCAGTATCCAAGTCAGGGTACCTCAAGTCTTCAAGTTCTCCTTTACGGAGCAGAGGATGTGCAAAATTTTTGGGTAGTGTCCTGTAGTTATAGAGTGATTCTTGCAGCTTGGCAAGGTGCTTTTCTGGGGTGATGCTTTTCACTTCGATCTTACCTAAAGCGATCTGGCAAAACCACTCCAGATGCTCTACCATATGCTGCGGGCTCATGAGGCCCCACTCCGGCTTCGTATCCTCTGTGAGGCCATTTAATGCTGATTGGACAAAAGCTTTATCAAACTTAGGCAGTGGATTCTTCTTCTGTACCAAGGTCAATATCGTAGCCATCGCCACCAGCTCACCGTCTTGATCAAACACTTCTTCATACCACTTCACCACACCTGAAGGATGCACCTTACCACCGCCATCACGTTCTATTTTTTCCTTGCAGGTCAGGCGTACTTGCAGTGTATCATTGTGATATATGGGCCTGATGAATCTGCACTCATCTATGCCATAATTAGCGCCTACGGGCCCTTTAGAAGGATGGACAAAGAGGCCAGCTGCCGCCGCCAAAATGAAATATCCATGAGCCGCTCGCTTTTCGAATATCGATCCTTTTAGAGAGGTGATATCTGTATGAGCGTAGAAGACATCCCAAGTCAGATTAGCAAAATTCTGAATGTCTGAGTCCGTTATGGTGCGCTTATGGGTGAGGATGGACATCCCCGGCTGGATGTCTTCAAAATGATATTTGAAGGGGTGCTTCTCCGCCTCGGTCACTTTAGCTCCTGGCTGATAGACGCCTGTGACTGCGGTGAGCGTGGTGGGTGTACCCTGCACGGCGCATCTCTGCAGGTAGTGCTTGATACCTCTCATGCCTCCCATCTCTTCTCCGCCACCCGCTCTGCCAGGGCCACCATGCACCAGCGATGGCAGGGGTGATCCATGCCCTGTGCTCTGCTTCGCATTTTCTCGATTGAGGACTAATATCCGACCATGATGACTAGCTGCCCCAATCACAAATTCACGCGCTACCTGATCATCAAAAGTCGCTATAGAACAACACAGAGAACCCTTGCCCATTTGGGCTAACTCTATGGCTTGATCCAGATCACTGTAAGGCATCAGTGTACTCACTGGCCCGAATGCTTCTACATCATGCACCGCTGTATTCTTGAATGGCTCTTTCTCCAGCATCAGTATGGGGCTGAGAAATGCTCCTTTTTCAAAGTCAGCATCAATAAGCTCTATAGCATCCAGACTGCCGTAGACGATTTCCGCCGTCTTAGAGATATCCGCCACTCGGTCTTTCACTTCTTTCACCTGATCCTTACTGGCCAGTGCGCCCATCCTGACACCCTCCGCCGTGGGATTACCGATGCCAATGCGCCCCAACTCTTTTCCAAGAGCGATCTGCACATCTTCTATTAAGTGATCAGGCACAATGACTCGCCTGATGGCCGTACACTTCTGACCACACTTGGAGGTCATTTCCTTTCGTACCTCTTTGATGAATAGTTTGAACTCTGGAGAGGCTGGTGTGGCGTCAGGACCCAGCACGGAGCAGTTCAGACTATCTGCCTCCATATTGAAGGGGACTGCCTCCGAGATGATCCGCTCATGTGCTTTCAGCATGCGGCCCGTAGTCGCTGATCCTGTGAAGGTGACGACGTCCTGAGACTCTACCGTATCTAAAATAGTGCGAGCTGACCCACAGATCAGCTGCAGCGCACCCTCTGGCAGAATGCCAGACTTGACTATTTCTTCCACGACGGCCTGGGTCAGATACGAGGTAGCTGTAGCTGGTTTCACTACTGCTGCCATGCCCGCCATCCAGTTTACCGCACATTTTTCGAGCATGCCCCACACGGGAAAGTTATAGGCATTAATGTGTACGGCTACACCCCGTTTAGGGACCATTATATGCTGAGCCATGAAGCTACCACCACGTGATAAATCTATCGAACTACCATCCACATGAAAGGACTGGTTAGCGAATTCTTTTCTGAGTGATGCATTCGCAAACAAATTACCGAATCCGCCTTCAATATCTACCCAGCTATCGGCTCTGGTAGCACCGGTCTGATAGCTCACTTCGTAGAACTGTTCTTTTTTCTTAGTGAGATAGAGGGCTAATTTTTTAAGCATTTGGCCTCGCTGCTGAAAGGTCATTTTTCTGAGTGCGGGACTTCCAGATGTACGTCCATAGTTGAGGATTTCTCCAAAGTCCAGCCCCTTCGTAGAGGCTAGTGTGACGACTTCGCCATTCACAGCATTGTACAGTGGTGAGCCATCGCCTTCACCTTCTATCCAGCTACCCAATACGTAGTTTCCAAGTTTTTTCATGCGTTTCATTTTTTGTATCGTGTCAATCAGTATGAACTAAGTTTAATCATTCACTTGAACATATTAGTTAATTGACGTCATAGATGTTTCATTTGTTTATCTGTTATGCTCCTGCATTAATGAGTCTATTATCTTACAGCAATGGTATTTAATTAGACCCTATTCAGAGCCTTACTGCTGTATATATGGATGCAAGAACTTCATCTTATCCCCCTTTCTTTTAGACTCTTTCTATCACTGCGGCATAGCCTTGGCCCACGCCTACACACATAGTCACCAGAGCATATTTTTTACCCGTCGTCTCCAGTTCGATAGCTGCTGTAAGGGCCAGTCTTGCTCCCGTCACACCCAGTGGATGGCCAAGGGCTATCGCTCCTCCATTAGGATTCACTCGTGGATCATCATCAGCCAGACCCCATGATCTGGTACACGCTAGGGCCTGCGCGGCAAAAGCTTCATTAAGCTCGATGACATCCATATCCTCCATCGTCAGTCCTGCTTTAGCAAGAGCTTTATTCGAGGCTGTCACGGGGCCAATGCCCATGATGCGGGGCTCTACGCCGACGACTGCCGAGCTCAAAATTTTGGCCTTGGGCGTCAGTCCATATTTCTTCACAGCATCCTCAGACGCTATGATCGTGGCTGCTGCGCCGTCATTGAGACCAGAGGCATTGCCTGCTGTCACTGTGCCACCGTCTTCTTTTTTTCTGAATGCCGGACGGAGCTTCGCTAAGACTTCCAGGCTGGTATTCGGCTTTATGAATTCATCCGTGTCAAAGATGATGGGCTCCTTTTTGCGCTGCGGTATTTCTACAGCGACGATCTCTTTCGCGAGGCGGCCATTCTGCTGAGCAGCTGCTGCCTTCATCTGAGACCAATGAGCGAATTTGTCTTGATCTTCCCGACTGATGTGATGCTGGTCTACCAGATTTTCGGCAGTGGTGCCCATGCCATCAGTGCCGTACATGTCATGCATCTTATGATTCACGAAGCGCCAGCCAAAGCTGCTGTCATGCATCTTGGCGTCTCTGCCAAAAGCCTTGGACACTTTGGAGATCACCCATGGCCCACGAGTCATATGCTCGACTCCTCCGGCGATGAATAAGTCTCCGTCCCCGGCTTTCACTGCCCGATTCGCATGAATGATTGCAGACAGTCCAGAGGAGCAGAGTCGATTCACTGTCTCTCCCGGTACTGACCAGGGCAGCCCCGCTAAGAGGGAGCACATTCTCGCTACATTTCGGTTGTCTTCTCCAGCCTGATTGGCGCATCCCATGATGACATCTTCGAAAGCATCTTTGGGGATACTGGGGTTCCGCTTGAGGACTTTGGCAATGACTAAGGCACCTAGATCATCTGTTCTGATTGTGGAAAGTGTGCCTGTGAAATTACCTATCGGAGTTCTGACTCCATCTACTATATATGCTTCCTTCATTTTTGTTTTTTCTTATGTTTCATGTGCATAACATTTGGAATTGAATGCCTCTCTGCATAGAGCTAGGTCCAATCATCTTCTTAGCTGTCTTAATAATCTATGTCATCGTCGTTATGGGATCGATCACAGATTTGCTTTTACGGTATACCGTACCCCTGAAATGATAATACACCTCTCCAGCTTCATTCATCACATTGACGTCAAAGTCCGCTGTCTTATGCGTTAGGTTAAGTGCCTTAGCCTCAGCATAGAGGATCTCATCTTCGACAGCTGACTTGCTGTAGATCATACTGCCATTGATCGATACAGCTATCCGCCCGTATGAATTGGACGCAAAGGCAAAGGCACTATCCGCTAAGGTGTAGGCGATTCCTCCGTGCAATATGCCGTAGCCATTGAGCATGTCTTTTTTTACTTTCATCTTGAGTTTACAGTGGCCTTCTTTTAAGATGATCGGCTCTATCCCCATCCATTGGCTGCAGTAGTCTTTCTCCATCATCTTATCAAAGACGGCTTTTGCTAAAGTATCTTGTTCAATCATGAGTGGTCTTTATATTAAAAAATGTCTCTTCCGATTTTGCCATTTTCCGCAAGAGAGGGCTGCATCGATATCGATCTTCGTGGTACTCTGCATAGAGCGCATCCATTCCATCCACACAGGTTTGGATGCCCAGCTCATCTGCCCAGCTCAGTAGTCCTTTGGGGTAGTTCACCCCCTTTGTCATGGCAATATCGATGTCTTCTTTAGATGCGATATTAAAGTGGAGCGTATCTGCCGCTTCATTGATGAGCATAGTGATGATGCGGTCCACAATCTCTTGGCCCAAAATCTCATTCTTTGTAGGTTCGGGATTGATGGCTCCTTCCTGATATTCATAATAGCCTCTGCCGGTCTTCCGACCGTGATACCCTGCTTCTGAGAGCCTCTTCTGTGTGAAGGCAGGTTTGTATCTTGGATCGAAATAAAAAGACTTGAAGACCGTCTCGGTGACCACATAGTTTACATCATTACCTATAAAATCCATAAGGGTAAATGGGCCCATCTTAAAACCAGCTAACTCAGACATAGCCCAATCAATCGTAGCAAAATCCGCTATCCCCTCTTCGTAAATGCGCAGGGCTTCGCTATAAAATGGGCGAGCTACTTTATTGACGATGAAGCCTGGGGTGTCCTTCGCTATCACGGTGAGTTTGCCCCAGCTGTCGATGGTACTTTTGGCCTTCACACTGACATCATCTGCCGTCTGAATGGCAGGGATGATTTCCACCAGCTTCATTAGCGGAGCTGGATTAAAAAAATGGATACCTATGCATCTTTCGGGCTTTACCAGAGCAGCGGCTAATGATGTAATGGAGAGCGAAGAGGTATTGGAGGCAATGATGCATTCGTCGCTTACATAGCTTTCTAGCTCCACAAATACCTTTCTTTTAATCTCTGCATTCTCTACGATAGCTTCTATGATCAGATCACATGTAGCAAAATCTTTGAGCGAATTGACATAATTAATATTGTTCTGGATCTGTGTCGCTTTTTCAGCGGAGATTCGTTCTTTCTCCAACAATCGTTTCATGATTTTGGACAGCTTCGCTTTGCTCCTTTCAATGGCTGCTGCGGAGGTATCATAGAGCACTACCTGACAATCAGCCGTGCTCGCTACTTGTGCGATTCCGCTACCCATTGATCCTGATCCTATGACACCTACTTTCATATATTTAAATTTCAGGGTGAAATGCCAATCAGCAAATAACTAAGTTCAATCATCCGCTTGGGTCTCCTAATTATCTGCGTCATAGACGTTTCATATGTTTAAATTTCAGGGTGAAATGCCAATCTGCAAATAACTAAGAATTAATCATCCACTTGGGTGTTTTAATTATCTGCGTCATAGACGTTTCATATATTTAAAATTCAAGGCGAAATGCCAATCTGCAAATAACTAAGAATTAATCATCCACTTGGGTGTCCTAATTATCTGCGTCATAGACGCTACTCCTTTATGCTTACTTCCCTTTAAATATTGGTTTTCTTTTTTCTATAAATGCTTGGACACCCTCCGTATAATCCTCCGTTTCGCTGGCGGCTATTTGAGCATCTTTTTCCACTTCCAGCTGCGCCTCTAATGTGTTATTCAGGGAGCTGCTGAATGCTTGCTTCGTCAGGGCAAGGCCCTTGGTCGGCATCTTAGATAGTTTATTTGCAAGCGCATCCACTTTATCTAAAAATTCTTCAGCAGGAAATGCTTTATAGATCATACCCATTTGCACTGCTTCGGCAGCTGACACTTTATCACCTAACATGGAGATAGCTACCGCTCTTTGAAAGCCGATTAATCTGGGTAAGAAATAAGTCCCCGCACTATCCGGCACGAGACCAATGCCACTAAAAGCTTGAATAAAATTAGCCTTGTCAGAAGCGACTACGATATCACAAGCCAGTGCAATATTAGCTCCGGCCCCTGCTGCTACCCCATTCACGGCAGCCACCACTGGCTTTTCCAGCTGTCTGATCTTCATGATGATGGGTGCGTAGTGTTCTTCCAGCAGAGCTTTGAAGCCAGGCATAGCTTCTGGTGTCGTCACTTCCACTAAGTCTTGCCCTGCGCAGAATGCTTTGCCCTCGCCAGTAATGATGACGACCCGCACTGATTCGTCAGCTGCGCATTCATCCAATGCTGATTGGAAGGCATGAGCTAACTCCTTGTTTACACTATTATATGCCTTGGGGCGATTCAGAGTGATCCTCGCTATACCATCATTTTTCTCAAAAAGTAACACGCTCATATCTGATGTTTTAGATTTTACTTTAAGCATTTAAAATAATCAAATGGCTCATAGCAATCATTGCATTTAAATAATGCCTTGCAAGCTGTAGAGCCGAATTGACTGACCATCTGCGTATTCTTAGATCCACAATTGATGCATTTGACCAGCTGTGCTTCTCCCAGCAGGGCCCGCTTGTCCGCTGACTCCCCCAGGGGCGCAGCCACTCCATATTTCTCTAAGGCCGCCCTTCCTTTTTCGGTGATCCAGTCAGTCGTCCAGGCTGGGTATAGGACAAGCTCCACGGTTGGTTCGAAGCCTTTCTCTTGCAGAGTGGCCTTGATTTCCACCTCCATCATATCCATGGCTGGGCATCCAGAGTAGGTCGGACTGATCTGCACGTGCACCTTTTTATCATTGATCTGTACATCCCTGATCACCCCTAAGTCTTCGATGGCAATGGCTGGAATCTCAGGATCTTTCACCTCTTCCAAATATTTTAATATGTCTGCTTTAGTGGCCATTTTTTATTTTTACCAGCTCATCTCAGGATAGGCTCGCTGCATGTATTGGAGGTCACTCAGGATGTAGCCTAAGTGCTCCGTATGCACTCCCTTCTTTCCTCCAGAATGGCTGAACTCATTAGTGGGGTATGTGATTGTCGCTTCTTTCAGTAGCTCCATGACATCATGCTGCCATCTATCTTTTATAGCCATAAGGTCAGCTGCTATACCTGCCTCTTGTAGCTCCGCTTCCACTGGCGTCATTTCGAATAGCTCAGCGGTGTAGGGCTGTAGGTAGTCCACGGCAGCTTGCGTTTTCTCGTGACTCACCGCGGTACCGTCACCCAGTCTCTTCATCCACTGACTGGAGAACCTGCTGTGGTATTTCACTTCTTTCAGTGACTTATGCGCTACGGCTGATATCTGCTTGTCTTGGCTCTCCGTGAGGTCTTGCAGCAGATGCAGATGATAGAGGTCGTAGAAAAACTGACGTACAATAACGTAGGCGAAGTCAGTATTCGGCTGTTCTACTAATAAGCAATTCTTGTACTCGTGAGCGTATCTCAAAAAGGCAATATCATCCTCCGTCTTACCAGCCACACCCAGCTTTGCTGCGTATTGGAAATAGTGGCGAACTTGGCCGAATAAATCCAAGGAAATATTAGTCAATGCTATATCCGTCTCCAGGCTTGGGCCATGGGCACATAGCTCTGATAACCTGTGACCCAGAATCATAGAATTATCACCCAGCTGCAATAAATAATCGTATATCTTTTGCTCCATGATTAGATGTGTTTTACCTCTTTGGGCATTTTATAAAATGTGGGATGTCGATACGCTTTATCTATCGCTGGATCGAATAGTGCATCACTGTTGTCAGGATTTGAGGCAGCAATATTAATTGACTCCACTACCCAGATGCTCACACCTTCTTGTCTTCTGGTGTATACATCGCGTGCATTCTCCAGTGCCATAGTACTGTCTGTAGCGTGCAGACTTCCGACGTGGCGATGATCCAGACCATTTTTAGATCGGATAAATACTTCCCAGATTGGCCATTCCTTACTCATAGTATTTAATTGTACTTTTTAGATTATACGGCTATTGATAAATCTTTAGCAGCAGCCTGCTTATCTGCATAGACAATGGCAGCTTCTCTCACCCAGGCTCCTTCGTCCCAGGCCTTGTTGCGTGCATTGATTCTTTCTTTATTACACGGGCCATAGCCTTTTACCACTTGCCAGAACTCATCCCAATCTATTTTGCCAAAGTCATAGTGTCCCCTTTCTTCATTCCACTTCAGATCAGGATCGGGTACCGTGAGGCCCAAGACCTTAGCCTGCTCTACGGTGATATCGACCATCTGCTGGCGGAGTTCATCATTGGTTTTCAGCTTTATTTTCCACTTCATGGACTGCTCCGTGTGAGTGGACTCCGCATCTGGTGGGCCAAACATCATCAGTGATGGCCACCACCATCTGTTGAAGGCATCTTGCGCCATTTGCTTCTGCACCTCAGTGCCATTGCAGAGTATCATCATGATTTCGAATCCCTGACGCTGATGGAAGCTTTCTTCCTTGCAGATTTTGACCATCGCACGAGCATATGGCCCGTAGGAAGTCCGGGTGAGCATCACCTGATTGATGATCGCCGCACCATCCACCAGCCAGCCTATGGCTCCCATATCTGCCCAAGACAGCGTGGGATAATTGAAGATGCTGGAATACTTAGCCTTACCCGTATGCAGCTGATGGAATAATTCATCCCGTGAAATGCCCAGGGTCTCAGCGGCACTGTACAGGTATAGGCCATGACCTGCCTCATCTTGCACCTTGGCGAGTAGAGCCACTTTGCGCCGGAGTGTCGGAGCGCGCGTGATCCAGTTGCCCTCTGGTAGCATACCCACTATTTCAGAGTGCGCATGCTGTGATATCTGGCGGATGTGTGTCTTTCTATATTTTTCTGGCATCCAGTCACGAGGCTCTATGACCTCTCCCCGATCGATTCTGTCCTGAAATAACTGATCCATTTCTATATCCTTCATAATTCTATTTTTATGTATGAAATTTCTATGTGCAGGACTAAGTATGCAGTAAGACATCTTAATTTTCTACAGCGTAGTCGTTTCATTGGATGATTTATCTATTTTAATTATAAGCATCATAATCTACCTCTACCTCCTCAGTCAGTGGCAGTGCAGTACAGGTCAGAATGAAGCCATTGTCTATTTCTTCTTGTTCTAAGCCGTAACTGATTTGCTGATCTATTTTCCCCTTGATTAGTTTTGCCTTGCAGGTACAGCACACGCCACCTTTACAAGCATACGGTATGTCAATATTTTTCTCCAATGCAGCGTCCAATATATTATTGGAACCCACGGGTATACTCACTGTATGATAGATGCCTCCTTCTTTGATTTTAATCACTGACTGCATGCCTCCTGCCGTGATGACGGGCTTCTTTCTTTGAGCAGATGAAGGGGCAGGCGTATTGAATAATTCAAAGCGAATCTTCTTTTTATCTACACCGTTCTGTTCGAGGTACTCTTGGATCAAAAAGATCATATCATTCGGACCACAGATGAAGAAGTCATCTATTTGATCTACACTCAGCAAATGTTCTCTGATTAAGTCCAGCTTTTCTGTGTCAATCCTGCCATTGAATAAGGGTGCACTCCTCTCTTCCTGCGTGAGAAAGTGAAAGACCTGAAACCTGTCTACATACTTATTCTTCAGCCCTTCTATTTCTTCCTTCAGGATGATGGATGATACAGATCGATTCACATAGAATAATTGGAAACTGCTCTCTGGTTCTAATTCGAGATGAGTTTTTATAATGGATAGAATCGGAGTGATACCGCTACCTGCAGCGAATGCCGCATAGTTTTTATTTTGAGTCGGCTGTACCTCGGTGTAAAATTTTCCCAAGGGCGGCATCACCTCCAATAGATCTCCTTCTCGCAGCCTGTCATTAGCATAGGTAGAGAAGCGCCCACCTTCTATCCTCTTGACTGCTACCCTCCAGTCCTGCTCCGTAGGAGCACTGCACAATGAGTAGGAGCGGCGCACCTCTTCATCATCAATCATGGCTTTGAAGGTCAGGTACTGTCCTTGCTTATAGGCGAAGGTATCTTGCAGCTCTACAGGTATGTCCAAGGTGATGACAGCACAATCCCGTGTTGTCTTATGGATGGACTTGACCTGAATCTGATGTGCAGTAGAACCCATATGTATCGATACTAACATTAATTCATACGAAACTAACAAACATTAGTTTAAAATACAAGCTTATTATTTGTTGATTCCATGGGTTAGACAATTTATCATCTGCCTTTCCAGCTCAATAGAGTTATAATCTTTGTTTTTACTATACCAGGAGTATAGACCTCTCAGCGTGGAGAGTAAGGAAAAAAGGATGATGTCAGTATCAATGTCTTTATATATTCCCTCTTTTTTTCCTTGATCAATGATGGTTCTGAATTCTTTCTCGTAGCTATCTCGGTGCTTGAGGTATTCTGCTGCGGAGGACTCAGGCAGATGCACCCACTCCCCAGAGATCAATGATATGGCGTCAGTGTGTTCTACAGTCAGCTTCACGTGCAGCGCAATCAGTCGCTCCAGCTTATCAGCGGTACTAAGAGATGATTGTGCGATTTCTTCCATGCCTATCGTGAAGAGAGTCGCCATCTTCAGCAATAGCTCGCTGAAGAGTTCTTCCTTGGACGAGATGTGATTGTACAGGCTGGCAGCCTTCATATTCATCGCTTCGGCTATATCCCTCATGGAAGTAGCCTTATACCCTTTCTTGCGAAAGAGCCTGGCAGCACAGTTGCTTATTTCTTGTCTTTTAGATAGCATTGCTTCTGACTTATGAATGGATCATGAGTGATTTATCTGGCTGACGAAGATAGCGCAAGGAATCTAAAGTGAATGAAAATTGTGATTCACCGAAGCACTTTTCTTCTATTTATTCAGCGCCTTCACGATCCGTTCTTCATGGATTAAGACATCTTTCATGAGGAGCATGTAGGGGAATTCTTTTAGTTTTTTATTTTCTATGACTTGATCATGCCTCATAGCTTGCCCATCTGTGATTTGCGTACGACCCAGTGTTGACGCTCTCCTGATCTGCCGTAGGAATAGTTATCGACTAGTCGAATTTTCAAATTCTATAATTTTAAGTAGGTGCTCTAACAAGTGGTCTTCTATCAAGCCTTCTATTCTCTCTTTAAGTTTGCTTGTTAGTTCTGAGGTAGACATGAATTATGTCTATAGTTATAAGATTTATTAGATAAATAAATTTCGATCATTTGTGGCATATGCAAATGACAGATTCAGCTAAGCTCTTCCACCATCCGCGGCACCACCTCCTCCAGATAACCCAACAATACATCCAGCGTATCTTGGTGAGTTCTGAAATTAACGATGGCTGCTCGGAGCCAAAACTGTCCTGAGATCGTCGTCGTAGAAACGAAGAGCTTCGTATTTAAGTTAATGGATTTAGCCAGAGCTTGATTAAATACGTCTGCTTCGATATCAGGATGAACATATCGGTAGATCGCAACTGACAGCTCTGGTGTCGGACCCACCTCAAAACCCAAGGCCTGAATCTTCTCATGAAAGTACAAAGCCAGCTGCCACTTCTCCGCTAAGCAGGCTCTGAAAGGAGCCAGACCGTGCATCTGCAGCGGCAACCAAAATCGCAGGCCTCTGAAATGCTTCGTCAGCTCGGCGGACACATCTGCTGGCGACCACTCCACCTCATGACTGAAGGCATCCTGCATGTAATTAGCCTCGTACTCATGCGAGCGATTGAGCGCATGAGCATCCTTCAGTAAGACCACGCCCGACCCGTAAGGCAAGAACATGGACTTATGAGGATCCACCACGAGCGAGTCTGAGCGATGCACACCCGAAAATAGATGCCGCAACTCATCCACCAAAATAAAGAAGCCACCATAGGCCGCATCAATGTGAAACCAGCAATCATGAGCCTCTGCTATATCGGCGATCTCATCAATGGGATCCACCGCTCCGACATCTGTCGTGCCAATGGAAGCCACAATCATAAATGGGATCAGGCCCGCTGCTTTATCCTCAGTTATCTTTTTATTAAGCTCTTCAGCATCCATTCTGAAGGCGCTGTCCGTCTGAATGTTTCTGATCTGACAATGAGCCAGTCCTGCTATCTTAAGTGCCTTATGTACACAGTGATGTGTCTGATGGGTCAGGTAGATCACGGAGCGCGTGAGTCGCTCGCCGTAGATTTCTTTCGCATCTCGTGCAGTTACGATGGCCGTGAGATTAGCAATGGAGCCTCCCGAAGTGAGATTGCCAAATCCAGTGTCTGGATAGCCAAATAACTGGAGCATCCAGCGGATCAGCATATTCTCGATCTTCACCGCTCCAGGTCCGCCATAAAAAATACCAGCATAAGGATTCGTAAAAGCAGCGATAAAGTCTGCTATAGAAGAAGCATAAATGCCACCTCCTGGTATGTAGCCCAGATGACCAGGCGCCGCAGGATTAATGCCAGGCTTATCCACGTACTGCTGCAGAGCTGAGATCAGCTCTGGCAGAGACATACCTTCTTCTTGGATCTTGTAAGTCTCTAAGTGCTCGATGAGGCTAAAGTCGTCATGGTAGGCATCCGTCTCGTTTATGTTTTTGAGGTACTCCGCGCCGTAGGCTACGGTGAGCTCGCTCCATTCCTGAAACTCGGACACTTCTGGCTCTAATGCCGATGCTGCACGCTGCAGCGCAGCGAGATGAGTTAGATCAATCTGGGACAAAGACTCAGATTAATATGTGGGTACTGATGAGTCTACCTCTGCTGACCAGGCCAGAATACCGCCTTTCAGATTATGCAGCTTAGTGAATCCCATATTCTGCTGCAGCTGCATGATAGCAGTGGCGCTTCGCTGTCCACTTCGGCAGTGAATGACGACATCCTTATCCTTGACGATCTTCTCTGACTGCTCTAAGATGGCACCCAGAGGAATCAGCTCTCCATCGAGATTGCAGAAATCATATTCGTACTGCTCTCGGCAGTCGATCAGCTGAAAATCTTTACCGCTGTCTCTCCACTCCTTGAGCTCAGTGACGGTTATTTCTTTGATTTCACTCATATCATTTATTGCTGTTATACCACAAAACTGATCATAATTTATCAACTCTGTGATGTTCGTGTCTTTGTTTTTAGAATATTTGATCACTCTGCTGCTAAATGAGAGTGCATCGAATAAAAACAATTTTCCGCTCAATGGTTCACCAACTCCAGAAGCTATTTTAATCACCTCTAAGGCCTGCATGCTGCCGATGATGCCTGGCAGGACACCCAGGACACCTCCTTCTGCACAGTTAGGCACACTTTCTGGAGGTGGCGGTTCTGGAAAGAGATCTCGATAATTAGGCCCTCTCTCCCCTGCTGATGATAGATGATTGAACACGGATACTTGGCCACTAAAGCGATAGACAGATCCGTAGACATTGACCTTATTTAATATGATACAGGCATCATTGACTAGATAGCGGGTGGGAAAATTATCAGTGCCATCCGCGACGATGTCATACGGGGCGATGATATCCATGGCATTTTCTACGGTGAGAAATGCCTCATGGATGTTGATTTCGATTTCAGGGTTGAGCGCTTTAAGTTTATCGCTAGCGACTTCAGCCTTGGATTGACCCAGATCCGTTGAGCTGAAAAGGACTTGCCGCTGCAGATTACTCATGTCCACTGTATCTGCCTCGACGATCCCGATGTGGCCTATCCCAGCGGCAGCCAGATACAGTAGTAATGGAGCACCCAGGCCTCCCGCACCTACGACCAGTACTTTGGCGGATTTCAGCCGCTCCTGCCCAGTCACTCCAAAATCAGGAATGGCGATATGCCTGCTGTATCTGACAAATTCTTCTGTGGTCAACATAGGCTGTAAAGATACTTATGAGAGTTGGATGTCGAGGCATTGTAGTGAACTTAATAGCCGAACTGTAGAGTGATGATGGATATATCGGTCGTACTTTTGCATTGCAATGCCAATTTCAAGGAATCCTGACCGCACTGCTGCGGCCACACTTCCAAAAAACCCCTTCCCCCTACACATATACAAGCTGGACCATGCCATGGTTCGGCTTTTATTTATTACGCTGCCATGCAGCTAAAATATTTCCACTGAGCGAAAATCCAGGTCTCACCAGCCGTCCTGCACTAATCATGATAGACAAATCACCAGGCCTTATGGCATATGATAAAGAATAAAGCTGATGATTAATTACAACATATTACTTATATCTGCAATATTTAATATAATGAATATCAATCAATAATATTACATTCAATTATGCAATATATCTAAAAGCTATTATATTCACGCCGTAATTTATTCCAAACCGATTTTTATAAGGTCTCATGAGCAAAAAGAAAGCGAAAAGCAGAAAGGGGCGAGGTAACCCCTTATCTGACCCTAGAATTCCCAAAATTGTAGGCATTTTGTTTTTGTTTCTGGCATTCTACATGCTGGTAGCATTTATATCATACATATTCACCTGGAAGACAGACCAAGACAAGGTCCTGATGTTTTCCTGGAATATCATTTTCCAAAGCGATCTCACAGTAGCTAATTGGCTTGGCCGATTGGGCGCTTTCGTCTCTAATACCTTCATGTATTGGGGATTCGGTGTGTCATCATTTCTCTTTATTCCATTAGTTTGGAAGATGGGTGTAGACTTGATCCGCACGAAGTCACTGAGCAGTGCCTTTCACATGTCTAAGTATATCATCCTCGTAGTCGCATTCCTATCGATTCTGTTGGAATTCGTATTCAGTTCATCAGGTTTTACCTGGGGCGGAATCTTCGGTGCCAGCACCACCTACTGGCTCACTAATTTCATTGGTCGATTGGGTCTGAGTATTTTGCTCTTCTTCACCGTGATGATGATCGCCACTTGGTATTTCAATCCTAACTTCAATGCACTGCAAATGGCAATGCCAGAAGCACCCAAATTGGGATTCGAGCTACCTAAGTTCAACATTCCAAAATTTAAAACATCCCAGAAGCAGGAGAAACAGACGTCTCAACCAGAAGATCATCCCCAGGATGATAATAGACAGTACTCTGCTCTCAAGCCGAATTTTTCAAAGTCGCACAAGGGGGCCATTCCAAAAACCGAAGATGCTCAGGTAGGATCAGATCCTTCTAAATTAGAATTTGACTTACCTGAGCCTATCTTATCCAAAAGGAAGGCTCCCAAACCATCAATAGCACCTGCAGAACTGGAGATTAATGAAAACCAGGATGTCAGCATCACTGAAGGAAACACCCCCGTCACACCTGCAACAAGCGCAGCGGCCACTAAGCCAATACTGGGCATTCAAGAAGAAAATACAGATCACACCGAGCCCTATGACCCTACCTTAGACTTAGGTAACTATGAGGCACCACAAGTAGAGCTCTTAAGAAGCTATGATGATCAAAAAGTAGAGATCGATCGATCAGAGCTCGAAGCGAATAAGGATCAGATCATCGAGACTCTGCTCAACTACAAAATAGAAATCACTAAAATCAGAGCGACCATCGGGCCTACAGTGACCCTGTATGAGATCGTCCCTGCTCCAGGTGTGAAGATCAGTAAGATCAAAAACCTGGAAGATGATATCGCTCTGAGTCTATCAGCGCTGGGCATCAGAATCATAGCTCCGATCCCTGGCAAAGGTACGATCGGTATAGAAGTACCTAACACGAAGCCACAGATCGTCTCACTGAAAGAAGTCCTTAAGTCGGAGAAATTTATCAATGCGAAAATGGATCTTCCGATCGCACTTGGTAAGACGATATCCAATGAAGTATTCGTAGCTGACCTCGCTAAGATGCCTCACCTACTCGTCGCCGGTGCGACTGGCCAAGGTAAGTCAGTCGGTATCAATACGATCCTGATGTCACTGCTCTACAAGAAGCATCCGTCTCAAGTGAAGCTGGTCCTGATCGATCCTAAGAAGGTGGAGCTCTTCCCGTATGCGAGTCTGGTGAAGCACTTTCTCGCCTTTCTACCTGATGCGGATGAGCCAATCATCACTGATACGAAGAAAGCCATCCATACCATTAATTCGCTCTGTGTAGAAATGGATACCAGATATGATCTCTTGAAGAAAGCGAGAGCGAGAAACATCAAGGAATACAATCAAAAATTCACAAGCCGAAACCTTAATCCGAATAATGGGCACAAATTCATGCCTTTCATTGTCTTGGTCATAGATGAATTCGCAGATCTGATCATGACAGCGGGTAAAGAGGTAGAGCTACCAATAGCCAGGATCGCACAGCTGGCCAGAGCCGTCGGTATCCACCTGATCATAGCCACACAGCGACCCTCAGTGAATATCATCACAGGGACGATCAAAGCTAACTTCCCTGCCAGAATCGCCTTTAAGGTAACTTCTAAAATAGACTCCAGAACCATCCTGGATACTGGTGGCGCAGATCAGCTGATCGGACGTGGAGACATGCTGCTCTCAGTAGGCGGCAATATCGTGAGACTGCAATGCGCATTCGTCGATACGCCAGAAGTAGAGGATGTGATCACTCATATCGCAGGACAGCAAGGCTATCCTGATGGATTCCACCTTCCAGAATATGTAGACGGTGATAAAGAGATCGGTGGCTCAGACCTGAAGCTGTCTGATCTGGACGATCACTTCGAAGATGCAGCGCGCCTGGTAGTGGCGAATCAGTCTGGCTCCACTTCAATGATCCAGCGTAAGATGCAGCTGGGCTATAACAGAGCGGGCAGAATCATGGACCAGATGGAAGCCCTTGGCATCGTGGGCGAAGGCAGAGGCAGTAAGCCCAGAGAGGTGCTTTACCACAGTGAGGCCGAACTGCTCAACTACCTAGACCATCTGAAGACTAAAAAGTAATACATCAGTAATTCAGCTTAAGTTGAAGCCTAGTGACATTGTCACTGGGCTTTTTTATTTCAGCCTCTATCGCTTCACAATCTGAATCACAATCTGTGATTCTTCACAAGCATCGTCCTAAAATTCTAAAGATAATTATCACATCATCTAAAATGACGGATGCACTTTCAATAAAAGTTTACTCCGAACAGCTGATGTCTACAGTCTCCTTATTGTGAACAAATGGTTTTCCTATGACAATTTCATTATATTCACTCGTGTTCTTACAGTTTAAGTAGATGTCAAAATGGATTAAGATTATTCAATTTAAATAATAATCAAAGAGCACATGAGAGACATATTCATAATATTATTCAGTGCATTTGTTGGCCTTGTTGCCTCAGTAATTTATACAAGATATAAGGATAAAAAATGAATAAGATCAATTCATGATGTACCGTCTATGAACTAAGACGCGCAAAGGAAAGAGTAAACCGGCTTACTTGTAGAATAGCATTCGGTTCTAAAATTTAAAGACATGAAACGCTATGACTTAAATAAGTAAGAATCCCAAGTGGATGATCTTGTCTTAGTTATTTACTGATTCGCATTTCGCCCTGTAATTTAAAGATATGAAGAGAAGACAATTCCTAAAATCATCCGCAATAACAGCTGCCATATACCCTCTTACATCTTGCTCAGATCCAGCCAGTAAAAAGTCTACTGCTACCGAAGAGAAAAGCCACATCATATCCCTCAGCTTTGACGACGGCTTTAAGAAGTCTTTCCTCCGAGTCGCAGAGATCCACGAAAATTATGGATCACAGGCCTGCCTGAATGTGATCGCCAGTGGTCACCTACCTTCTTTCCAAGCCATCGATCCCTGGATACTGCCTGAGCTCATGGGTGACTTCAATGACTGGAATGACTTAGTGAGCCGTGGCCACGAAGTCATGCCGCATACTTGGGAACATAAGAATCTAACTAAAGTGAGTCTCTCCGAGGCTAAGGAAAGACTCGACAAATGCTTTGATTATTTCAATGCCAACTTAGATGGCTACAGCCATGATACAGCGGTATATAAT
>CALFUK010000151.1 GCA_937929945.1 uncultured Saprospiraceae bacterium | reverse complement strand
ATGGCAAATATCTATCCTAAATTGTATATTCATAGGCGATAAAACGAATCGCACTTTAACTATCATTTTTCACTTAAAATCTATAATAACATGATGTCCACCAAAGAAGTCGCAGACAAATTATTCGAGTATTGTAACCAAGGCCAATGGGACAAGGCTCAAGAAGAACTATACGCTGATCATGCCGTGAGCATAGAGATGCCAGGGCAAGAATTTCCTGAACGAGTAGAGGGTAAAAGTGCTATCATTGAAAAAGGAAAAATGTTTGACAGCATGGTAGAAGAAATCCATGGCATGGCTATGGAAGGTCCTATCGTCGCCGGCAATTATTTTACTTGTAATATGGTGATGGATGTCACTTATAAAGGGGCACCGAGAGCTAAGAATGCAGAAGTCTGTGTCTATAAGGTGGAGGAAGGAAAGATCGTGTCAGAGCAGTTTTTCTATTAGAAGCTACGCACTTCACTATGGGCTCAAGATCAATAGCAAAGCTCTTCTTACCCTTGAGAGCTTTGCTTAATTAATTGTTACTTCATTTTCTTATGCAGGCGTATTCAGAAATTAGAATTTCTCATATTCGATATATCACTGTCTGCTACTGATCTGACTGGTGAGTGAATCATGCCTCACATTCATTCTCTTTAAAATCTGTTAGTTACAAAATTGATTTAGCTAAAGTGTATAGCCACTATATTCTTCTTTCTTAAATCGCAGGTACTGGTAACTGAAGGAACCATTACCTTTCCATAAAAAAAGGAATACCGAATCTTTCAACGCGATATTCCATATTGATAAATAGTCACAAGACATTTAGATCATAAATTGATTCACTTTATCCTATGCACATGAATGTAGATCATCGAGAAGTCTAAAGCCATTGTGACTTGCATGAAAAAAACTATTTCATTATTAATTCACCTTCATATCGTATAAGACACCCAAAGTATAGACACTACCTACATTAGGCCCCCCCGTAATGGTATAATAATCAAGATCACCAATGTTAGAGCCAGAAAGTGATATCATCCAAGTATGATTGAATTTATATGACACGCCTGCATCGACTGTGATGACTGAAGGAATAATCGACCTACCTTGCGGAGAGGTAAACTGCCATTCGCTGATATATCTGGACGAGATATTAAATCCAAGTCCACCATTTCTGTTTGTCTTAGAGATACCTAAGTTAACTCTATTTTCAGGTGTATTAAATGCAGGAAATATCAACCCAGAAGGTTGACCCGTTGCATTTTCTGCATCAAAACTTGAGTTTTGATAATTGGCATACACTTTATAAGGACCTCCTACAGCATACTCCAGCCCTATACCAAACCCTGCAGAGTTGACATCATTTTTAATGTTTTGGTACACCAGACCGACATGAGTCGCACCCCCCACGCCTAAACCGGGAGCAAGTAAAGTGCCTCTTGCAACAAAATTATTATAAACCGTAAAATAATAGTTAGCATCTATGAGTAATTTATTATTAGCCAATAAACCTTTGTAACCAATCTCATAAGTGGTATTTCTTTCAGGGACCAAACTTTTAAACTCAAAATCCAAACCACTTTCAGCTGCCCACTGATTCACACCGTTGATAAAATCCTGACCTGTATTACTGGTGTTTGGAATCACATAATTATCATAGACATCCTGCAGTCCGCCTAAAATAGATACAGTAGGTGTGAATACGAAGTGAACATATTGCTCCTGTGCTCCTGGGTTTCTCACACCAGTGGTGTAAGAAGCTCTGAAGTTATGATTCTTCTTGTCATCAGGTGAGAACACAATAGAAGCCTGAGGAGTGAAATTAGCATCAAACTGAGAGTGGAAGTTAGCTCGACCAATCAATGACAAACTCAATCGATCCTCCAACAACTTCTTAGATATCTGTCCGAAGATTCCCCCTTCTGTAATGGGGACAGACCCCGCATAGCCAATATCAGTATTTGCATCACTCAGGTAGCCCTGATTATTATCCAGGGTATTATCTACATAGAGTGAGCCTTTGGAGCTCAAGAATAATCTTCTATATGATGCACCTAAGCTGACAGTCCATGATGGATCTTGAATCATCGTCTCTGAAAAATCATAGATCAGGTCAGTGTGCCAGTATTTACTATCATCAAAAAGAAAAGAACCACCTTCAGAACTTGTTCTGGCCGTATTAGAGATGAGTGCGCCTTGAAATGCATCAGAATCTATAGCAGGCATGAATGAATCAGCATATTCTCTAGCTGTCCTCAGATTGCCAGAGGCCACTCCTCCTGTGGAGGGATCGCCATAGTAGGCATCTATAAATTTCTGCGACCAGTCAGCTGCAGAAAGTAACTGATTCTGTACCGATGGGACAGTGAGGATGGATGTCCATGCGCTTCCAAAACTCTGCTTCATCGTATATGTTCGAGCTGTAAGTCCTTTACCCTTTACTTCCAATTTCAGCTGTGTCAAATCAAAATTTTTAATTGGGTAAGAGGTCGTATGCCTTAAGATGATGTCCTGACTACCATACTTAAATAGAGCATTAACTCTCCAATCATCATTCACCTTATAGTGTGCAGATGCATTAATTCTATGGTTGTCAATCTTATGGTCAAATAGGTCTTCTTCGTTGTATCCAGTCCTTCTTACTTGTCCTAGATCCCAGGTTACAGGAGTTCCGCCACTGGTCGTATAATCACCATCCCCAAAGGCATTACTAAAGCCGGTCTCTCCATCACCATATCGATTCACGGCATTCCATAGGGTGTATCCTTCTTCTGGCTCCAATGGCGGATTAGCTCCATCATTAGGCGGTGTACTAGCATCATTAGTCCGATCTCCTCTTCGCAAATCATCAGCGATCCAGTCTCTTGTGAAAAGACCCTCGTAATCAAATTTGACTGCAAGCTTATCCGATATAGCAACGGCATGCCTGATGGCTATATTGGTATATGGATTGCTGTCATAACCACCTTGCACAGTAAGACCTTGCTTAAGTTGTACGGACAGCCCTTGATGAATAAAAGCATCTTTTGATTTTGCTAATAGAATACCATTGAATGCATTGGCGCCGTATAATGCAGAGGAAGATCCTGGGATAATCTCGATAGACTGCAGATCCAAATTAGAAACACCACCTACGTTAGCATAGACACCGAAGCCAGGAGACGTCACATCCATCCCATCTAAATGCATTAAGAATCTCAAGTTATTCATATCTGCAAAACCTCTGGTATTGATGACCGGTCCAGACAAGGAGCCCTTCATCATCTGTACTCCTTTTAAATTCGTGAGTGCCTCCATGACTGATTCTGAACCACTCGCCAGGACGGCAGCGCCATCAATTTTCTCTACCGTGACTGGTGCCTCGACGAATCGCTCTGAATGGCGTGAAGCTCCTACCACAACTTGATCTAATTGTATGCCACTTGCCAATGTGACATTGATTGGACCATTATATGTGTCCAGCTCTATTCGCTGTTCTTCGTAACCTGTATAGCTGACGAGCAATACTGTAGGTAGCTCAGCATCCAAACTAAAATTACCGTCAATGGAAGTAGTCGTACCAATGGTTTGGCCTTCGATGACGACGCTGGCGCCAATGAGTAATTCACCAGTTTCATCTATGACAGCTCCATTTATTTGAGTCTGCCCATAAAGATTGGTATATCCAATCATTAAGATTGTGAATAAGAGTAGAGTAGTATTTTTCATAATTAAAATTTTGTGAATAATTTTCTATTGATTCAAAAGTGTATGACCTGATTTTTTACATTAAATAATTGATTTAGAAAGTAGGGAGTAGCTGCCTGCCGTAGATATGGTTATTGACAATAGCGCCAGAGAGATACAGCGCGATAAATCCTGTGATCATGAGTAGGTATCCTACAATGGGCTTAGCAGAACTCGATAAAACCTCTAAGTCAATGCCCACAATCAACCATAAGACAATCACCACCAAGGCAACGATCAGAAACAGCAGCTTTAAGCCTTTGAAATATGCAGGTGTGAGTAGAGTCAGAAATGTAGCACCTGCCAGCCAACAATAACCTTCTACATAGGTATGCGGCACTACATCACCAAAAATACCAGTCAGCATAAGAAATTTCATCATCGTACTGATCGCAGCCGCAAACATGAAAAAAGCAGAGAAAAACAAAAAGACATTACCACCTGTGATATTATGGTCTTTGAGCTCCATCACACCCACAGTGAATTGGACAATGCCTCCTCCTATCAGCCAAGCTGCCAGCAGCGGTAGGCCGCCGATCTGCACATGTCCTAAGAATACGGCCCCAAAGCCAAAACAAGCAACGGCTAGCGCTCCAAGACCCGCCGGTCCTGGTGTTACGAACGTATGATCTGTAGTATTCATAATGTGTATTTTTACAGTTTTTTGTGTTTAATTTTGGGCAATAGGATGGTGTTATATTTTCGACAGTTTCGAAAATAAGGCCAATAGAATCTATGCTCATTTATTGCTAAATCAGTGCTTTGTACGTTATGACTTACGAGGCTTTTACGTTAAAGAGCCTCTCAGTGACTTAGTAGACTTAATTATTATATGTGTTTTAGATTATCGTTTTGGAATCATTAATTCTCAATATTTAGTTCTTCAATTGCTATTTGTCTCATCTCCACTTTTCTTATTTTACCAGTGACCGTCATCGGAAAGTCATCTGTTATTTTAAAATACTTGGGAATCTTGTAATGAGCTATTTCGTCTTTGCAGTACTCTCTCAGCTCGGTATCTGTGACAGTAGCACCTTCCTTGAGCTTGACCCAGGCCATCACCTCCTCTCCGTATTTCTGACTTGGTATCCCGATCACTTGCACATCACTTATTTTATGATGACTGTAGAGGTACTCTTCTATCTCCTTGGGATATACATTTTCTCCACCCCTGATGATCATATCCTTGATTCGGCCCGAGATACTGATGTATCCCTCATCATCCATAGTGGCTATATCTCCAGTGTGCATCCATCTGGCAGCATCTATCGCCTCCTCTGTCTTCTCCCTATCATTCCAATAGCCCAACATGACACTATATCCGCGTGTGCATAGCTCACCCGCTACACCACGAGGGACGAGCTGGCCCGTTTTCTCATTAATGATCTTGACTTCTAAGTGAGGATGTACCTGCCCTACCGTACTGACTTGCTTTTCTAGTGAGGCACCCATTCTCGTCTGGGTGCTCACTGGGCTAGTCTCAGTCATGCCATAGGCGATCTGCACATCTTTCATATGCATGAGTGACTGTACTTTTTTCATTACTTCTGTGGGACAGAGCGAACCCGCCATGATCCCAGTCCGTAAGTGAGTTAGGTCATAACGCTCAAAGTCAGGATGGTCCAGCTGTGCAATAAACATGGTCGGCACGCCATATATGGCTGTCGCCTTTTCATTGGCAGCCGCTTCTAGTACTGAGCCCGGTTCGAATCCTTCAGAAGGATAAATCATGGTGGCTCCATGGGTGACGCACCCAATATTTCCCATCACCATACCGAAGCAATGATACAGCGGCACTGGTATGACCAGTCGATCTTCATCAGAAAATTGCATTGATCTGGCTACAAAATATCCATTGTTCAGAATATTATGATGGCTGAGTGTCGCCCCTTTTGGCTGACCCGTCGTACCACTTGTATATTGTATATTGATCGGATCATCAAAGGTGAGTGAAGCCTGTCTTTCTGCCAAGGCCGATGCATCGACCTCGGATGATAACTCCATGAATGACTCCCAGGATGATAATCCTCCTCTTGATTGAGCACCTAGTAGGACTGCCATTTTTAAATCAGGCAGCACATCAGAATCCAGCTTTCCAAAAGTAGTCATCAGAAGATCTGGTGCCACATCCGTAAGCATCTTTACATAGTTAGAGCTTTTGAATTCAGCAGCTAAAACCAGCATTTTACAGCCTGACTGATTGAGCACATAACTCAATTCATGCTTCCGATACGAAGGATTGATATTCACTAATATGATTCCAGCCTTGGCTGTGGCAAATTGTAAGACAGCCCACTCAGCACAGTTTGGAGACCATATGCCCACTCGATCACCTTTTTCTATTCCGCAGGCCAGTAAGGCTCTCGCACAAGTAGTGACCGCCTCACCAAATAGTTTGTAGGTCCATCTAATATCTTGGTGCACTACCACTAGTGCCTCATTATCAGGATAAGTATCGACGATACTATCGAATTTATCTCCAATGGTTAATCCTAAAAGTGGGATCTCACTCGTACCTGATGAATAGCTTATTTTTTTCATGCGTCTTTTATAAATTTCAGTCTCCTCTTCTAATATTTTTGATGAAAATATTCTTGCTCTGTAGCTACTTGATTCATTCTATTCTCCGCTTCTTTAGCTCTCAATTCTATTCGTCTTATTTTTCCACTGATCGTCTTAGGGAGCGATGCTGGAAATTCTATGATTCTCGGCACTTTATATTTTGCCAAGTGTAGCTCTGCAAATGAGAAGAGCTCCTCCGCCAATGCTTCACTGGGTAGCACACCATCTTTGAGCATGACATATGCTTTCACAGCGTAGCCTCTTACCTCATGTGGGCTAGCCACGACGGCTGACTCCACGACACTATCATGCTCTATAAGTATACTTTCTACCTCGAAAGGGCCGATTCTATAAGCAGAAGCCTTGATCACATCATCATTCCGACCCACAAACCAGATATGACCCTCTTCATCTCTGTAAGCCTTATCTCCTGTGTAATACAGCCCATGCTTAAAAGCCTTTGCCGTCCTTTCAGTATCATTTAGATATTCTACAAATATTCCATTGGGTTTTCCAGTATCCGTCTTGACACAGATCACACCCTCCTCTAATGGGGGCAGCTCCTTACCATCCTCATCACAGATGATGACATCATACAGGAAGGTGGCATGGCCCATAGATCCAGGCTTGATGCTCTTGTGATTCAGATTACCAACGAGAGCTGTCGTTTCAGTTTGACCATATCCGTCTCGTATATCTACACCAGTAGCCTCTTTCCACTTTTGAATCACATCTGGATTCAGTGGCTCTCCGGCTGCTGCACAGGTCCTTAATTTTAAATCATAAGCACTAAAATCTGCTTGAATCAACATCCGCAATACCGTAGGTGAGCCGCAAAAAGAAGACACCCCATATTTTTCCATGGTCGCTAATTGTTCCTGTGAATTAAACTTATCGACTTGATTGGCTAAGATGGTAGCCCCCATGATCCATGGCGCAAAAAAACTACTCCACGCAAACTTAGCCCAGCCTGGTGACGAAATGTTGTAATGGATATCTCCATGCCGACAGCCTATCCATGATGCAGTCGTCAAGTGGCCTAGCGGATAGGTGAGATGAGAGTGTACCACTATCTTAGGAAGACCTGTGGTGCCAGAGGTGAAAAAGTAAAGTACCGGATCATCAGCCTTAGTCTCAGCTGGCTGAGCTGTCGAAGGCATATCCTCATAATCCTCAAACCGGATCCAGCCTTCTGGTGCGCCACCCACACATACTTTTAATTTTATCTTTTTGCCAGAGACTCGTTCTGCTTCTTCTACATGATCCACGTGGTCTACATCAGTAATAAATATCTCTGGAAATAAGGATTCAAAGCGATATGCCAGATCCCTTGCGGTCAGATTCGTCGCCGTGGGCATCATAATAAATCCACCCTTGATCGTCGATAGAAAGCTGATCCAATTAGCCGGGACCAGGGGCAATAAGGAATAAATATGATCACCCTGATCGGCACTATGTTGCCGAAGTAAATTCAATAATTGATTACTTGACTCATACATCTCTCTGAACGAAAATTTTTTTTCTTCCTCACGGTAGGTCCAAATAAGTGCAGTGTCATCTCCGAATGATGAAACATTAAGCTCATAAAAGACCTGCTCGACCCAATTGAAGTACTCAGGTTTTTGGAGCTCTAATTCTCTCAGCTTATCATAAGCCTGTCCTTCTAATAGGTGCCTTGCTTCTCTATAGTATTCCTGTATTTCCAATATGTATTAGTTAGTTTTTAAATTATAATGAATACCCAAGGTATATAGACTGCCTACTGCTGGACCACCGATGATGCTTCGGTATTCTTTCCTCGTTAGATTGGTCACACCGAGAGTCAGATTGAATTTATCCACTCGATAGGAGATGGAGGCATCCATGGTATAAAGGGCTGGAATATATCCCTTGCCTATCGGTGAAATAAATACCCACTCACTCGTGTACCTTGATGCTATATCAAAGCCTATACCCCCATCAGTATTTCTCTTCGTCAGTCCAAAATTGACTCTATTTTTAGGAGTGTTGAAAGCGGGAGAGATATAGCCCAAATCAGAGAGTGTGCCTGCTGTGGGTGTCAGTTCAAAGCCCTCGTACTGATAGTTAGCATATACAATGTAACTTTGGCTGCATGCATACTCCAGACTCAGACCTACTCCATTAGACGTGACTTTATCCTCTATGTTAGCAAAGAGTGCATGTGTCTTGGTGTCACCTGATGGTGTCATGATCGTCAGGTTAGCCCGCTCCACAAAATTGCGATAGGTGGTATAATAGCTACTGATGTCAATCAATAGCTTGCCATCTGCCATGAGACTCTTGTAGCCTAATTCTATCGTCCGGTTTCGCTCAGGCATCAGACCCTTATGCTCATAACCTAGCTGATCTTTGAAGGCCTGCTTTAGGTCGTCTCCAGTCCATTGATTAAATGGATCGACATAATTATCAAAGTTATCATTGATGCCACCTAAGATCACAAAGGAAGGTGACAAAAGAAAGTTGAGATATTGCTCCTGCAGGCCTGGATTTCTGACACCTGTGGCATATGATAACCTGATGTTGTGATTCTTCTCCGAATCCGGTGAATACACTGCTGATAATTGAGGAGTAAAATTTACGTCAAAATTAGTGTGATCATTGATTCTGCCAATAAAGGAAAGATGAAGGCGGTCATTAAGTAATTTCTTACCGATCTGCCCGTAGACACCCGTCTCCTTGAGTCCTATACTCCCGCTGTATCCAATACCATCAAATCCTGCTTCTGCAAATTCTGTAGCTCTATTATCGCTGAAATAGGTACCCTCAGATCGCAGAGTATATTTTCGATACGTGGCTCCAAGACTGATCTTCAGGCTAGGGTCATCAATGACTTCATCAAAGTCATATGTGACATCAGTATGCCAGAGCCAGCTGTTATCAAAGAGCCTTGACCCGACAATACCATCGGCATTGTAGACATTGCCGTTCTCTACAGTTCTCCTCAGTGCCTGATTATACGCTGGAGAACCAATATCTGCCATCCCCGAATCTGCATATGATCTGGCACCCATCACACTTCCAGCAGTCACACTCGCCACCTCTCCGTAATAAGCATCTACGAATCTTTGTCCCCACTGATCATTAGGGAGCAGGGCTGACTGAATCGATGCTGCTGTAAAGACAGAAGTCCAAGTCTCCTTGGGGTCTTGAAAATGGGTATAGACCCTTGCCGTAAGGCCTTTACCTTTTAGCTCTAATTTTTGCTGCTGCAAGGTGAAATTATAAAATGGATAGTTAGTCGTATGGCGCAGGATTAAATCCTGTGTTCCATATTTAAAGAGTCCCTCTAAGCGGTAGTCATCATTTATCTTATAAAAGAGTGCAGCATTAATCCGATGATTACTAATCGAATTATCAAACATATCTTCTTCTCTATAGCCCGTGCGGCTCAGTTTACCCAGTGTCCAGTCGTGAGTGACTCCTCTACTTGTGGTGACCTCTCTTGTATCATTCAAGAATACACTGGTAAAGCTGCCAGCATCTTCATCGCCGTTAATATTCACGGCGTCGTAGCTGGGCTGATCGTAACTAGTCAAAGCGACATTGCGATCTGGAGGAGTCAAGGGATCTTGATTCGTATTTCTTTGTGAGTAATCATTAGATACCCAGTCATTCGTGTAGAGCGTTTCGAAATCTATTTTGAAGGCAAACCTATCGCCAATTTGTCTGGCGATCCTTATGGCAAAATTATTATAAGGATTAACACCTCCAGCTTTCTGAGTCGTTATGCCTGTAGTGAGATTTACACTGATTCCTTGATGAATGAACGGATCTTTTGACTTAGCCAGCAGAATACCATTGAATGCATTAGCCCCATACAGTGCCGAGGCAGATCCTGGGATGATCTCCATCGACTGTAAATCCAGATTAGATACCCCACCTATATTAGCATAGACACCAAAGCCTGGTGACGTGACATCCATGCCATCTAGATGCATCAAGAATCTAAGATTATTCATATTCCCAAAGCCTCTCGTATTAATCACTGGACCGGACAAAGAGCCCTTCATGATCTGGACACCTTTCAGATTAGTCAATGCTTCAAAGACACCCTCAGAAGAGCTTGACTGAATGGTTAGTCCATCCAATTTTTCGATGGTGACTGCCGCTTCCACGATTCTTTCTAAGTGGCGAGAAGCACCTACGACGATTTGATCCAACACTAAATTTCGACCTATGAGCTTTACTTCTATGTCATTTGCCAGGTTAGGATGTATCGTGACAGACTGGCTATGATAGCCCGTGAAACTGATATTCAAATAAGACGGATATTCTTCCAGAGCTAATGAAAACGAACCATCTATATCCGATGTAGTACCGATCGATGATCCGCCAACAACAATCGTAGCTCCTATAAGAGGTATCTTCTCAGCATCCATGACAAACCCTTTAATCAGCTTCAATTCTTTTTTTTTCGGCAGCGTCATCGCAGGTAGGTCAGATAATTTTTTAGTCAGCAAAATATCTCTATTTCTAATGACCCTAAATTCGATATCCAATGGATAAAACAATTTCATGCAGATCTCTCTCAGAAATTCATTCTCTACCTTGAGCGAGACTCTTTGATGCGTTGCTATTTTTCTGGGATTATATGTGAAGTGGACACCAGCCTTATATTCAATGATTTGAATGGCTTCTTTTAAAGTGATATTCTCAAAATGAATCGTGAGCTTTTGGCTTAGTATTTCCTGACCCTTTGTATCGCCAGCACTTAATACTGTCAGGGACAATATCAGCAGTACCAGTAGTATAAAACTGAATCTACTGGCCAGTATCACTTGATCGAATATTTTATTTTCTTTTTTCATGCTTTGGCGAGGCAGACTTACTAAATCATTTGCACCTCTGTTGTATTTCAATACTTTTCTTGATTCTTAGTTTTTGTTCAGATTCAAGATAATTTCTTCTCGGTTCACATTATTTTAAATTTATTTCTCAGTAATAGCTACTTGCAGCCTGGGCCTGTAACATATATTTCACCTTCTTTCTCTGTATAGCGTAGTGACAAGACATCACAGATCATACTTACTTTATCCAGCATGGGTACGTCAGTCAAAGCTGTCGTTATGACACAGTCCTTAAGCTGTGTTTTGTTATAATTTATCTTGATACCATATGCATGCTGCATAGACAAGAATACCTCATGCACAGGTACATTATCAAATTTTTGACTGCTCACTGAGCGATCAGCAGCAGCAAGAATGATGGGTTTTGCTGCTATTGTTTTGAGCAATTGCTTCTTTTTGATATTGAATATAGCTTTCTGGTTCGGTACTATTTCCACCTTTCTATTGGGTACAGTTATGTATGTTTCTTTATCAGCATGCAAGACCATTTTCTTTACTTTCTCTCCCGCATCCTCAGCTGAAACCTTAGCAAATACTTCTACTTTTCCTGACTTCACAATGACCTGTACATCATCCTCACCCTTGAAGGCTTTTATAGTAAAGCTGGTCCCCAACACTTTGGTGATGGTCTCATTCGCGTATATAATAAATGGATGTAAGCTATCTCGCTCAATGTCAAAAAATGCCTCTCCATCTAGGATGACATCTCTCCTCTTACCGCGAAACTCTTTGGGATATTTTAAGGTACTGTATGGCTCAAGAATGGCTACACTACTGTCCGATAAGGTGATAATCTGCTGTACACCATTGATATTTTCTTGGACGATCCACTCTTCATTGTCTGAAGCCATGATATTGTCATTGTGATCACCTCTCATGTACAGGTACAGAGTAATGGCTAAGATGACGGCGATGATTGATCCTAATTTCAGTATATCCCACTTGCGCTTCTTAGCATCCTGAGCCTCCTTTACGATCGTATTGAGCTTTATGTTTTGCCAGTCATCACCAATAGAAGTCACTGGTACGAGCTGCTCTTCAGCTGCGTAGACATTTAGGATGATTTTCTTTGCCATCTCTACAGAGGCCTTTCGATCTGGATGAGTCTCTTGCCACTGGCTCCAGTATTTATCTGTAGGAGGAGATGGTGACAGCACCCAGTCTACAAACTCATCGTTGGCGAGAAGTGCGTTAATGTTTCTTTCGTGTTTCTGTGTGTCCATAGTAGATGTCTATGCATAATGGGACTATCCCTCATAGAAGAGATACACTACATCCTCTTTCATACTCATAGAATCTGCTCTATTTTATAAATTTCTGTATTTGGTACGCTTATTTCTTGCGATACTCTCGGGATAAACTCTTCAATAAGGGGCCTTTATTCTCTATTTTAAGATCTATTAGAATATCAAATCATCTTGTTTTGGACGATTTTCGTTTGAAAACTTATTCTACAAATTTGCAGAAGTAATAGAAGGGTTATCTTAGATCAGAACACTACGCGACTGGTAATTTAGCCTATTATCATGAGCCTATAATTTCAAAGATGACTTAGAATAAGCCAAATTTGCGAGTGTGTTTAGGCTGCTTGCCCTCTGAAAACTTATCTCTAAGAGCTAAAAAGCCTCTATGAATGTTATTCGAGACTGATTGTTTATTGATACCCATAAGCTCTGCGATCTCAGCAATCTTTAGATTTTGGAAAAACCTCAAGTGGATCGTCTCTCGCTGGTGTAACGGTAGGTGCTGAATATAGAAACGTAATTTAAGTAGTTGCTCCTGCTTCAGCTCAGATAGTATCAGAAGTTCCTCTGGTGAGCTTGTATGGTCCGCCTGGTTCACTAAGTTGACTTGGTTCTTCTTATCTGTTTCTGACAATCTTATGACTCGATTGCGGAGCGACTTAAGAAGGTAAAATCTGATATTATTTACCTGCGGCAGTGAGCCTCGTTTGTTCCAAATATTGATGTAGATGTCTTGGATAGCATCCTTGACAACGCTGATTTCAGCCCCCATTTTTACACCATAGGTTACCAGATTTTGGTAATTTGATTCATAGATCTGGCTGAAGGCACGATCATCACCCTTTGTGAGCTGTTTCCACAATAAGCGGTCAATATTTTCTTTTGTGTGACTCAATTTCAGTTAGTAACTGAAAATAATGTAGCTATTATTATAGACTTTTTTTGTCTTCACTTAGGAAAATATTCAGTTTACTTACAGTATTTTTTTCGAGATAGCCCTCACTTTAGTGGACCTGTTCAAAAAAAACAGTAGTAATTTCAATGCTACAATTCCAGCCTCATCCTAACATCATGTAGCACTGATAACTGACTAGATACTTGATTCCAATTATGCATCGGCTCTGCCTTCTCTCACATTTTTATTTCGTCCGATTCATTCGCATCAGCGATGATAATCATCTCTTTTCCAGCAATTTATAGCAGGATCTATATATTGATTTTGTACCTAAAAAGGTGCTACATCATTATGATGTTTATCTAAATGAATCCCATATCTAATGCATCAAGCGAATCATAAAAAGCATCAATAAAACGCACAAGACTATTATTGCTAATCAACCTACATAAATCAAAAAACTGAAGCTGATCTCTCGTTCTTGTGTTTATTTGTAGCATAAATAAATTTTTCAAAAGTCTGACGGATCTATCATTCTTGCATCAGAGTCTCCGCCCACATATTCTTCCCGAGTCTAATTTTCGCACCAGAATCGTCACTCCTAATTGCCCATTTAAATTTTAAGATCAACATTAGAAGCGGCAATAAAAAAAGTAAATTAAAGCACTTGCAAAGCAGAAAATAATTTAATTTCAAATGCTTTTATTCAAATAAAAAGAACTGAATTGTATGTATACGGCTTCAGCGTCATTCACCTCAAATAAAGCCTTGAATCTGTACTGAGCCAAAACGAATTTACAATGGCTATGAGGATACCATCATCAAAGATCAAAGTCAGTAAAGGAGTGATATTATGCCGCGCCTAATTTCGAGAATCCCGACCCCAGGCCAGTTTATCCCGCATGGTCTTCAGGAAGGAGCTGTCCTCCAGCCTGACCAGATTGGTATGAAAGGCGCATTTGCTCAGGGACAGCTTGTGCTCCGTAGTGACCGTCTCATACCTGGAGTCCAGTGTACACATGAAGTTCTCAGAGCGGCCCTCTATTTCGAGGGCGATGGTAGAATTATCAGAGACGATGAGTGGCCTGACATTCAGATTATGAGGGGCGACTGGGGTAATGACAAAATTCTGTGAGCCAGGGTAGATGATCGGTCCGCCACAGCTGAGGTTATAGCCCGTGGATCCCGTAGGCGTGGATACGATGATGCCATCCGCCCAGTAGGAATTGAGAAATTCTCCATTGATGTAGGTGTGGATGGTGACCATGGAGCTGGTATCGCGCTTGTGCAGGGTGAAGTCATTGAGCGCGAAGGTCTCCCCGACGAATGCTGGTATATTAGACTCTAAGGATATCATGGTCCGCTTCTCGATGACATAGTCTCGGTTCTTCACTTTCTGGATGGCCTCCTTGATCACCACTTTCTCGGTGCTGGCTAAGAAGCCCAGACGGCCCAGATTGATCCCCAAGATGGGTAGCTCTAACTCTTTGATGATGGTCGAAGCCGTCAGGATGGTCCCATCGCCCCCCATCGAAATGCAGATATCTGGGGAGAACGCAGCGACGGCGGCAGTGTCATTCACTATTTGATCTTCTTGGATCAGTGACTCATGGGCATTGATGGTCTCCGCGAAGCGCGTATTTACCTTATAGTCTATCTGCTCTTGCTGCAATAAATCCAGCACCTGCCTCACGTACTGCAGATCATCACGATCAAGATACTTCCCGTATACCAGTGCTCTCATATATTTAAAATTTTAGATATAAATGCCCATCTGCAACTAACTAAGTACAATCATCCACTTAGTTGTCTGGACTATCTACGTCATAGACGTTTCATGATATGAAGTTACATTAATCGATTGATTGAGCGAAGATTTCATCAGGCAAGTATCCTCTCTAAAAAGACACCCGATTGCTAATAAAGAGCCCTGACTCGCCCAGCTCATTGAAGCTGTATTCTAAGGAGAAGAGATAGGTATTGAAAAGTAAAAGATCAATCCCAGGGCCGTAGCCGATGACCCACTGATTATTCAAAAAATTAGACTCTCTATATGTCGGCTCATTCACGTAGCCCGCATCCAGGTTAAAGGTCAAGTACAGCTTGAGATTCATCAGCTTAAACTGGCGCAGCGGCATGGCTTGATTCAGATTAAAGAGATGATCCACAGCCTTCCACCTGATGGATGACTTATTCAGCACGAAGTCTGTACCATCGATCACGTAGAGCTCATAGCCGCTGACCACATTTCCATTATAGCCCAGCCCTGTATTATTGGCGAAGGCCACCTGCCTGCGAAAGAGGTTTGTATTCAGCTTGATCTGATTAGCGACAATGAGCTTAGACCCGAGCAGGGCATAATACTCGCCTCGGAGCTCCAGTATCAGATTGTCATATTCGCCAAAGATGCCCAGGCCCTCCTTCTTCACATTCACACCTGCCAAGAATCCTCCCTCGGGGTAAAAGCTAAAAATGCGCTGATCAATGCTGAAGTCATACTCTATTGCAAAGAAGCGAATGGCCTCATCTTCCTCCAGAAAGTAATCAGGATTAAGCTGCTGAGCGACGAAGGGGTCGATGCTATTCCGATGAAACTCTAGCTTCAGCCGGTGATAATGAAACAGGCTGGGGCGATAGTTCAGCCAGGTGCTGACTCGAAAGCGGCGCAAGAGGACTCGTTCGTCATCTTCCTTGTGAAAGAGCGTCTTATTCCCCATAGTGATGTAGCCTATCTCCCGATTCTCTGAGTAGACGATATTAGCCGCCCCACCTAGAGTCTGCTCCCGATTGAGATAGGGATAGCTGTACTCCGCTTCGAATTTTTTGGTGAAGCCGAACTGAGTGGTGAGTTTCAGCTGATCCCGCTGACCTGTGAGATTGATGTGATTGAGCCGAAATCCGTAGTTGACTCGGTCGAGGGATTTATTTTGCTCATTCCACCAGACATTGAAGTTGCGATCCGCCAGCTCAAAGATGATGTTCGGATAGATGTACCAGTTCTCCTGCAGCTGGATCTCGATGTTACAGCGATTAGCTTCCACATCCATGTTTTTCAGATTGATGGAGACAGCGGTGAATAGGCCCGTACTGAGGATGCGCTTTTCATTCTCTACGAAGCGTTCATTGATCTGACTGATGTAGATGGTATCACCGGGTAGGATGTCCAGCTCCCTGATGATGATTTTATCCTTCGTCTGCTTATTGCCCAAGAGCTCCACCTGACTGATCACGGCGTAAGCAGCCTGCCCATGGAGCTGAGTGGATTGATAGAGGCAGTAAAATAAGAGGAACAAGCAGGTCCGACAATGCATTTATACGCTCAAGTATTTCATCAAAGCATCATAACGATCTTTGAGCATATCGAATTCTTCTGTCTCTGTGTATGAGGCATGAATGTCGTACTCAAAACGTTCAAAACTGGCCTTGATGGCTGAGAGCTGATTGGTATTCAGCTTTAGAGATATCAGCAGATTAGCAGAATGTTCATCATTACTAATGAAGCTGCTGATGATGATCGCATTATTCTCCTCTACGATACGCGCTATTTCTGCCAAAGAATAATTACTTCGATGCACCTTCAGCACGATGATGCCGCCCATCTCATTGAAGGAGAAGCTGCTGGCGTAGAACTTCATCAGGTCCTCCAGCGTGATGATGCCCACAAAGTTCTCTTCTTTATCGATCACGGGGATCACCGTCAGATTAAAGGCTGCGATCTTACGCATGACATCGAAGAAGTGGTCACTCTCAAAGACGTGAGGCTTCAGCGCACTCAGTTTGTAAGAGCCGATGGGCTCAGACATATCATGATTCAGCACATCATCCTCTGAGACGATCCCCAGAAAGCTCTCTGCATTCACGATGGGCAGGTGGCGCACATGATAGACATTCATCATAGTGATGGCCTCTTCTCCAGTATCAGAAGTGCGCAGGGGTGAGATGAGCTCAGATATGAGTTGTGATGCGATCATGCTATTGGCGGAGCAGTTTTTCTTTTTCTAATATGAATTCCCCCTGTGACAGCAGGCCCTTCTTACGCATCTCAGCCAGCTTATTGAGCTGAGAGAGGAGCACGTCATCTGTCACTTCCGCCTCATTCACTGGGGCATTCTTAGCAGCTGATGTATACTTATAGCCTTTCGCCTTAAAGTCGTCAAACTCTTCTTGGATTCGTAGATATGCCAGATCATCATGCGTATCGATTTTTTCAAAGTCTTTGAATCCGTGTTTGACCGCCTCACTGAGGTGGAAGTATCCTTTCTCTTTGTCCTCTGTCAGGGAGTAGGCAGCTGCCAGATTGAAGTGGAGCGCGATGTCTCTCGGATCTATGTCTAGTCCTTTCTTAAAGTCATCGATGGCCCCCTCCATGTCGTAATCCTTATATTTCTGAATGCCTGTTTTTTTGAATGGGTTAGACTTCGCTCGGTATTTAGGCTGAGGCACGGGCTCAGGCTCTCGCTGTCTTTGGCGCTGCCTGGGCTCATCAGCTCTTCTTCTGTCATCCCGATTGTCATAACGCTGATGCTGCTCCTGCCGGCGGCGATCTACCTGATTCCGTCGCTTCTTCTGTCCCTGACTCGCCATGATGTAGCGTATGAAGAAAAACATGGAAAAGACAAAAAAGATACCGACCTGGGAGAATATACCCAATGCAAAAAAGATGAATGCTGGAGCGATACTTACTTTTGATTTAGGTCTTCTCGCCATAATGCTATGATGAATATATTTTACAAGTTAAGATAGCTATGTCATCAGAATATTCCTGCTCTCCCTTGAAATTATTAATCTCCATCAATAAGCTGGAATTAAATTCTTCTGCAGACTTATGCGCATTTTTGTCAATGAACGCCTTGATCCGCTCAGATTCAAAAAAGACGCCCTCCTGATCTCTCAGTTCTGCTAATCCGTCCGTAAAAGTGAGAATTAATGCATCATCAGTCAAGTCTATGATCTCTTCTTTTATATCAGGCAGGGTATCGAAGGCACCGATCACGGTACAGCCCTGATCTAATTCACGCATCTCATTACCCATTTTGATGATCGGTGGGTAGTGGCCCGCATTGATGTATTTCAGCTGCATCTTATCCAGATCCACCTCGCCCACGAAGAAGGTGATGAACTTATCACTCTTAGTGATGCGGATCACAGCTTGATTCAGCGCGAAGACGAAGGTCTCCAAATCCCTAAACTGGTAGATCAGACTCTGGATGATGGCCTGAAAATTAGCCATGAGCAGTGCTGCTGCGACTCCTTTACCTGAGATGTCAGCGATACAAAATGCGAATCTGGAATCGCTGAACCTCACATAGTCAAAATAATCGCCTCCTACAGTAGAGTGTGGCCGATAGATGCTGCTCAGCTCATAGCGGTCCGTCACCGGCAGCTGGTCAGGGATAAGCATCTTCTGCACATTGCTAGCCACCTCCATCTCCTTTCTGAGGCTCTCCTGCTCTATTTGCTGCTTGAAAAGGCGCTTGTTTTCTATTGCTACGGCTATGATATTCGTAATCGTGGTGATAAACTGGATCTTATTATATAAGTCCTCTTTGTCCTTGATGCCGCCAATGACCGAAAAGGCGATGGGCTCCTTCTTGTGAAAAACAGGGATGACAATGTCAAACTCTGCCAGCGTAGGATTCTCATCTTCCTTGATGGTGTGCAGCCGCTTATAATCAGATAATAAGGGGATGATGGCCATAGCTTTCTCCTCATCCAGATTGATATCCGCCGCACATCTCCAGCCTATCTCTGCTGGTATGAACAGGCCCATCTTATCGATCCCCATCTCCCAGCTGAGAAAAGACTTGTACATATTATACAGCCCTTCAGCTTTTACATTCTCATTGATCGCTTGAGTGATCGTCAGCAGACTTTTGATCTGGAGCTCCTTAAGATTGAGTTCCTTCTCTAGTTTTTCTAATAATACAAGTTCGCGATTCATTGATACGTAAAGATAGGCTATTGTGGACTGGATAAAGACTAAAAGAGCTGGACAATTCGACTAAGCTCTGGATGTATCAGACTAACCCACAATGAAAAATCCATCATCCCCTTGCTTCTGGTATAAGGGCATAAGGATCAGGCCGTCTGTCTCAGCCCTAATTTCACCATATTGATTGTCAGCGAGTATCTCCCCTTCCCTGATTCGCTGAAAATTCTGATAGCCGGGTCTCATGCTAAACTGTTCACCAGGCTGGATGGCATACCTGAATAATAAGTCAGCTATCTCAGGTAATCCTCGAGCATAGTTAATCAGGATTTGATCATGAATGTTTTCCACACACTCTTCATCCACAAAGCCCGCGGCTCGCAGAAGATTGATGATGGCTGCGATAGCCCGATTCACCGCTTTCGGCTCTTCGTGCTGCCCAGACTCAAAGGTCAGTGCCACCGTGTCAAGGCCCATATGCTGCTCCGTAAAGTAATGCATGGTAGTACCCTTCAGGATATCTATGAAGCCATGGATCACTGGCGCGTGAAACTCCAGCGCCAGATCCGAGCTGCGCTGATCATGACTGACCACAGAGAAGATACCACCAAAAGAAGAGGTGGTGTGCAGATCCAGGACAATCAATCTCGTAGGCTGATAGTCACTGATCTGCTGATGGACAAGCTCTGTAAGCTCCTTCATCTCTTGCTCTTCCGCCGTCTGTGGAGGCACTGTGCGGAGCTGAGTGATCAGCTCCTCCGTCCACATCCGATTCAGGTCCTGATCAATGTATCTCTGCACGGCCTGGTAGGCTCGAAGATTGCCGATGATGCCTGTGACACGCCCGTGAAAGATGAAGTCTGGATTAGTGATGGGCTCCACCTCCAGCATTTTCAGCGCCAGCTCTATGGCTCTCACACCTGCGTGCTCATTACCATGCATGGCTCCAAAGATAAGAAGTAGCGGCCCGTGATCTTTGCCTTGGTAGGTCCCTATGACGCGTTGGGTTATAATCGGTTTCATATTGTCACTACTTGAGGCTTCATGTACATCTTTTTCTTATCTAATTTTATACCAACCGTCAGATTTTATCGTGGCTATTACACTTAATGCCTAATCTTATTTACTAAATCTTACGGGTTTTTGGAATGGGATTGTTCAACGAATAATGACATCGATCATCTCTCTGAGGCACGAAAAGATGTAATCTGATATCTAGTGTTATGTGTCGGATTTTATTTCATTGCATAGTTTGTTCCCGAGCCATTTCCGAATTTTTCGATTAGTTCTTCTTTCACCATCTTGGTTAAGATACGTTTTATTGTTGGATTTGGAATATCCAATTTCGTAGAGATTTCACCAGACTTGCATCCAGGATTCGACATTATATATATGAATATTGATTTTTCTCTTGGTGCCAGTTTACCACTTTTATCCTCTACTTTAAGTTTTTTATTCAATTTCTGTTTCAAATTCAGGAGTGAATCAAGGAAAAAATTGACCCATTCTGAAATATTCTCATTTGGTCTTTGCGCTTGGCAATTTCGTAGACAATTATAGTATTCCTTTTTCCTAAACTCTATTTCGTGTTCAAAACTTACATACTGAATCCATACATAGTTTGATTTAAGTAGAAGCAATGAGGTTAATAGCCTACTTAATCTACCATTACCATCTTGGAATGGATGTATCGTCAAAAATTCATAGATAAAAGCTGATATCTTTAGTAGATTATGGATTTCTGAGCTTCTATTATACCAATTAATGACACTATTCATTTCATCGTCTGTTGCAAATCCTGGTTCTGTCGTTTTGAATATTATCTGTTTTGACCCATCAGGAAAATTTGCTTCAACAGCATTTGAATGCTGTTTGTATTCTCCCTTATGCCAGTTGTCTTTCTCGCTAAATTTTAGAAGTTGGTTGTGAAGATTTTTTATGTTACTTTTTGATATTTTAATATTCTTGGGGTCGTTCAAAACTATATTCAGTACAAGATAGTAGCCAGCAACTTCTTGCGAGTCTCTATCTTCAAAGGTGGATATTTCTATTTTGTCTATAAGTACTTTTACTTGGTCATCATTCATTTTAGAACCTTCAATTCTTGTTGATGACCCAACACTTTGTATAGTTGCTATTGACTTTAGACTGTTTAAACTATGTTTTTCTACCTTTTCAAGAGTCGACCACGAAGCGTCAAATCTGTCTATTTGACTTAGTTTGTTTAGTAAATTCCAGCTTAGCTCTATGTTGAAATTGTATAGCTGTGCTTCCATAGCTTACAAATGTAGAAAAATAAGTGATACGAAAAGATACGATTGGATTCGAAAGTGATACGTTCATTTGTACTCATCTGAACCATAACACAAAGGAATGTATGTGCAGCACTTGTAGAAGCCAACCCACCCGTATCTGATGATCCGGTTCGCTTCTTTTAAAGGTCGATTTACGACCTTTCATCACAGCAGAGCTGTGACCAGTGTCTCTTCCTTTTTCAAACCAATAAATAAATACTTTTCTGACTTACAGCGCAAATTATAGTCCGTTAGAATATTCATCAGACATTGTGGAATATGGACGATACGATCCTTAGCTCCTTTTCCTCTGCATACTCGTATCTGTAAGCGATCTCTGTCTATATCGGTGAAAGTTGTTTTAAATGCTGCACTTAGTCGCATACCTGTAGCATACACAAAGCACAAGCCAGCCCACCCGTATCTGATGATTCGGTTCACTTCTTTTGAAGGTCGATTTACGACCTTCAATCTCAGCATAGCTGAGACCAGTCGCTCATTATTTATAAGTACCAGCCTGATTGATTAATTTGACAACTTCTTGCTTAGATATGATTCTGGGTCGTGTTTGTTCTTTTCGTGGTCGAGGCATTCTTTTTAGTGTCCACTCTACGTCTATAACTTCTCTAATATATTTTCATAGAGCTGAATAATCACAATTAATCGTTGGCCATGATCGCCCGCTCTTTTTACGCACTAATATGAATTGCTTTGCAGATTCCTGATTTAGTTCTTGTCTGCCATATTTAGATTTATGAAAGCGTAAATAGCGCTTTAATGTACGCAGATACATCTTGCGAGTCGCTGCACTGAAGTTCTTCATGATCATGTGATCATCATAATTTTGTAATTGGGCCTCTGTTGAGTGCTTCATTGAAAATGATTTTAGGGTTAATAAATTAATAAACCAAAGATCATTGTTATAATACCATAATGCCCAATCTTATTTACTAAATCTTACGGATTTTTGGCATGGGATTGTTCATCGGACGATGGTATGCAGCGTCTCTCGACGAAGGAGAGATATGATGTCATCTCCTATTGTAAGCTGCCGGTTTTGATTTTGTAAAATTGCTCTGGTGTCATTACACTAATTTCACTCTTCTTATAATCTTTGGTATTTCTTGTTAAAATCATATCTATCTTTCCAATTGATTCGCATGCATAGTTTTGTAATGCATCTTCAAAATCTTTGAATTTAGAGTTCATTGCTTTCAAGACAATTTGTTTATCAATTAATAGAACATCTGTCAATGTCATTAACTGATTTAGTTTCTTCATCACT
>CALFUK010000150.1 GCA_937929945.1 uncultured Saprospiraceae bacterium | reverse complement strand
TTATTGATCGTATTCAATAAAAGGATAATCCTGTTCCTAAGATGATGTATGATATTAGGGGATGTGATACATTAGTGCCATGCATCAGACCCTCCCAGAATTATTGGACTTACTTCAGTTAGAAAAACTCGAGGAGAACTTATATCGAGGCCAAAATTTCCAAACCGCCTGGCAGAGAGTCTTCGGTGGTCAGGTATTGGCTCAGGCACTACACGCGGCCTACCAGACGGTGCCAGAGGATCGCTTCGCCCATTCGCTGCATGGTTACTTCATCTTAGGTGGTGACTTATCACTGCCCATCATCTATGATGTGGATACGATCAGGGATGGCGGAAGCTTCACCACCAGGCGGGTAGTAGCCATTCAGAAGGGCAGAGCCATTTTTAATATGTCAGCTTCCTTCTGCAAGCCGCTGGATGGATTCAATCATCAGATCGAAATGCCAGCCATAGCTGGTCCTGCGGCATTCTTGTCTGATGACGAATTTCACGAACAGATCAGACTGAAAGATCCAGAAGAATATGAGCGACGTCACCGAGAGATCCCCTTCGAGTTTAGGCGAAAGGAGAGGCTTGATCCTTGGGACCCCCAGGATCTGCCGCCTCTGAGACACATCTGGGTCAAGGCCAAAGACTCCATGCTTGAGGATATTCGGCTGCAGCATCAGCTCTTGGCTTATCTGTCTGACTACAATTTGATGGGTACGGCGACACTACCACACAGGAGTAAAATGAAGATGGGTGACTACTACATGAGTAGCCTAGATCACGCCATGTGGTTTCAGCGCCATTCTAACATCCAAGACTGGCATTTATTTCAGTTTGACAGCCCCAGTGCTGCAGATGGACGAGGCTTCTCCCGAGGCAATCTCTTCTCTGAGACTGGTGACTTAGTGGCCTCTGTGGTGCAAGAAGGGCTGATGGTGAAGCGACGAAAGTAGATTCTCAGTTTACGGGAACTGTTGCGATTCGGCACCTGATCACACTAAAAACTTCCGATAAAAGAGACAAAAACGGCGCTTTCTTTTCAGACAGTCGCTTTTCTGCTCCACCCGAGGACTTTAAGCTCCATTATGTACGTTCTTTCTTTCACGAAATAATCTATTTTTGCAAGGTCTAAGAAGCAGATGGATAAGCATCGTTATTTGCAGATAGACAGTTCACCTTAGAATTAAAATATATGACTCACGAGTTGACAGTATACAACAGTCTGAGTAGACAGAAGGAGAAGTTTGTCCCGTTAGAAGAGGGCTTTATCGGAATGTACGTCTGTGGTCCGACGGTATACAGTGATGTACACCTGGGCAACTGCAGGACCTTTGTCAGCTTTGATGTGATCTATCGCTTCTTGCTGCAAGCAGGATACAAGGTCCGATATGTGAGAAACATCACAGATGTAGGCCACCTGACTGATGATGCCGACAGCGGAGATGACAAGATAGCGGAGCGGGCTAAGCTGGAGCAACTGGAGCCGATGGAGATCGTCCAGAAATACACCAATGGATTTCATGAGATGATGACCATCTTCAATACGAAAAAACCCGACATAGAGCCCAGAGCCACGGGGCACATCATGGAGCAGATCGAGATGGTACAGACCATCTTGGATAATGGCTTGGCCTATGTGAAGAATGGATCTGTGTATTTTGATACCATCAAGTTTCATGAGCAGGATGGTCTCTATGGCAAGCTCTCAGGCCGGATCATAGAAGATCTGCTGACGGAGACCCGAGATGACCTCAAGAATCAAAGTGAGAAAAACCATCCATCAGACTTTGCCATCTGGATGAAGGCCAGTGATGCTCATTTGATGAAGTGGAATTCGCCTTGGTCTCTTGGATTTCCGGGGTGGCACTTGGAGTGCTCTGCTATGAGCACGAAGTACTTGGGCAATCAGTTTGACATTCACGGTGGTGGTAATGACTTAAAATTTCCCCATCATGAAAATGAAATAGCACAGAACTACGGCGCCTGCAAATGTCAGCCAGCTAAGTATTGGCTGCATACGAATATGCTGCTGATGAATGGGAAAAAGATGTCTAAGTCTGATGACAACAGCATCACGCCACAGCAGTTATTCACAGGAGATAGTAAGCACATCACGAAGGCTTATAGCCCCATGGTACTCAAGTTTTTTATGCTGCAGAGCCACTATGCCAGCACGCTGGATCTGACAAATGAAGCACTTCTGGCTGCTGAAAAAGGCTACAAACGGATCATGGAAGCCAATCGATACCTCCAGACCATCACTGATCATTCGGGTCAAGGTCATGCAGAGCTGGATCAGAAAATCAGCGACCTCACTGATCAGGTAGCTGCGGATATGTATGATGACTTCAATACGCCCAAGGCTTTATCCAGACTGTTTGAATTAGTACCTGTCATCAACAGCGTCAAGGACGGCAAGGAAGGCTATGGAGATATAGCCAAAGCCTCCATTGAGCAGCTGCAGCAGACTTTCCGCATTTATTTATTTGATGTATTTGGACTGCAGGATGAATTTGAAGCAGGGGGTAATGCACTATCTGATAAGTTCTCTGGGCTGATGGACCTGATCATTGATATCAGAAAAGACGCCAGAGCCACTAAGAACTGGGATACATCGGATAAAATCAGAGACAAGCTCACAGAATTAGAAATCGCCCTCAAAGACGGTAAGGAAGGGACTAACTGGTCGATCAAATAAATTAGGATAACACGCATGAACCATACATATAGCAAAAAGATGATCCAGCGAATGAGTCGAGTCAGTCGCATTTACGTAGTGGTGATGATGGCTCTGGTGATGGGCCTATCAGGCTGTCGCCAAGATCCCGCTGTAGTCGAAGATCCGAAGCCGACTAAGGCGGCAGTGAAGGTACCTTCTGTCAATGGAGATACACTGTATGGCTTTGTCGAGAAGCAGCTGAGCTTTGGTCATCGCATACCTGGTACAGAAGAGCATAAGGCTTGCAAAGACTGGATCGTCGAGAAGCTTAAGGGCTACGGAGCCGAGACGCAGGTCCAAGAATTCAAAGCCAGCTTCTACGATGTGGTGGATGCTGATGCTTATAACATCATCGCTGCCTTTAATCCTGATAAGAAGCACAGAGTCCTGCTCGCTGCACATTGGGATAGCCGTATGGTGGCAGAGAAAGACCCAGAAAAATCCATGCAAGATGATGCCATCATGGGTGCTGACGACGGCGGGAGTGGGGTAGCAGGTCTGCTGGAAATAGCCCGCGTGATCAGTGAAAACCCGATTGACCTGGGTATCGACCTCATCTTCTTTGATGCGGAGGACAATGGCACGCCCAATCAAAATAACAAAAGCTGGTGTCTGGGCTCACAGCACTGGGCTAAGAATATGCATGATCCTAACTACAAGGCAAAGTTTGGCATCCTGCTGGACATGATCGGGGCTAAGGGAGCCACTTTTGGTAAGGAGGGCTTCTCTCAGCGCTATGCGAAGCGCTATCAAGATAAGATATGGAGCTTAGGCCAGCGCATGGGCTACACTGACCTTTTCGTCGATACACCATTTGCTGGCATTGAAGATGATCATGTCTATGTGAATCAGGCTGGTATTCCCATGCTGGACATCATCAATTATGATCTGCAGACGAATAAGTTTGCCCATTACCACCACACGCATAAAGATGATATTTCGGTCATTGATAAGCGAGTACTCCGAGTTGTCACCCAGGTGGTCACCGCAGCTATTTATAAGGAGAGTACATATCATCTGTAGTATTGATGATAATCAAAAGGCAGCAGCAGGATTTCGGATAATTATATCCTCCGTATCTCGATGGGTATGGAGTAATGCAGACTTATACTTCGTGCTTCATCTTCATACGATTTGTTTAATTTCTTTTTATTGGATTCATTAACGCTTCGTTTTTTAAATCTTTTATTAAGCGTATTTTTAAGCTCGTATGGTCTGTTAAAAGTTTTCTGAGTCATTTTAAAAAATTCGGATAGCGTTCTAATAGTTTCTTTTGATAAGCCTATATGGTAGTTTAGGATTTTAGAAAAAGTACCATCTTTACTTTTCCAGTCAGCACCTTTTAACATCCTTATCCAGATATTAAACCGATGATCTGCTTAAAGAATAACTTTCGATAAAGTCCAAAACGGTTTGTCTTTTGACAAGACGTATTTTCGCTTCTTATAAATACAAAAACATTTCACACTGTGAAACGGTTAAAGACCTCGAAACCTGACCCTTAATTTTTCAAAGCCTACCTTCCTTTTAAACGTGCCCCACTCCTCTATGTTCTCATCGGCATCGATCACTTCGATTTGCTTTACTTGAGAAGCTAATTGCAAGATTAATGACTTCATCAGCTTTCTGGTGTGGTGAGCACCGAGACAATTATGCGCGCCAAATCCAAAAGCCACATGCGGATTTTTAGAGCGATCGAGGACCACCTCATTAGGAGAGTCGAATACGCTCTCGTCTCGATTGGCGGATGCCCAGCAGAGAGATATTTTGCTGTTGGCCTCAGCAGCGTGCTCGCAGACATGTGTGTCTTCTTGTACCACTCTGCCCATGTGGGTCAAGGGAGAAAAATATCGGAGTAGCTCCTCCGTCGCTTTGTGTATGAGCTTAGGCTCAGCCTTGATCAGATCAAGTGCTTCGGGGTGATCAGCAAAGTAAGATATCGTATTCGTGATGGCATTGATGATGGTATCACGACCACCTGCAAAAGTGAGGATCATGATGCCTTTGATTTCGTCTTTTGTGAGCTTGCGCCCATTTAGCTCTGCCGCTGAGAGGACTGAGTACATATCTTCACCAGAGCTGTCAGCTGCTTGTTCTATTTGCTCGTCTAAGTATTGGTACAGCACATCTGCCTTGGTACTATCCAGAGGATTGTCATCGCTTCTGAAGACATGAGTGCCCCAGGATATCCAAGTCTCCGCTTCTTTTATAGGTACATTTACCAGCAGCGTGAGGGCTTTTGATTGGAGTCGAAGCGAAAAGTCTGTCACCACTTCTACCGCCTCCTTCTGAAGTGCTTCATCTACGGACTGAGCGACTAATTCATCCAGAGCCGCTTCGTATCCTTTTTGATAGGGCCGTCTGAACCAGTCTTCCATCACACCGCGATATGCAGTGTGCTCTGGTGGATCCATTTCAAAAGGGATCTGACGGATGTCCCTGATCTTTTCTTCTGATGGCACTACGATTCTACCTGGCCTAGCATCGGAGCTGAAGGTCTGATGATCCTGCGCATAGGCCTTGACGTCTGCATGACTAAGGACCATCAGCAGTGGGTCATCTTGATCGACCATCTTCCCTATGCCTGTTTTGTTTCTTGCTTCTTTGAATGGGTCGTTGAATTCGCTGTGCGGCATAGGATGAATTTTAGAAATGATGCTACAGGACTATTCCTTATGCATAGCTCAGCTGCCTGACTTTGTTTCTATAGAATCTCATTCAATACACTAACCATGCGATCTAAAAATAGCAAATTCCTTTGTCCAATTCATAGCTTCTGCAAATCTATGGGTGATGTGCGAATGAGCAAAACCAATGCAATGGCTGCCTCGGTAGCAAAGCCTTCAGGAAAAATGAATCTAATAAAACCGATCTAAACAGCAGATAGAGTGACCTAAAAATCAAATTTTATTCCCTGTGCCAATGGCAGCTCTGTGGAATAATTGATGGTATTCGTTTGTCGACGCATATAGGCTTTCCAAGAGTCAGAACCACTCTCTCTACCACCGCCCGTTTCTTTCTCGCCGCCGAATGCACCTCCGATTTCAGCACCACTCGTGCCGATGTTGACATTGGCAATACCGCAGTCAGAGCCTTTGCTGGAGAGGAATAATTCTGCCTCTCTCATATTCGTCGTCATGATGGCGGATGATAGGCCCTGCGGGACATTATTCTGCATCTGGATCGCTTCATCCAGTGTGCTGTATTTCATGAGGTACAGGATGGGAGCGAAGGTCTCATGCTGTACGATCTGGTATTCATTTTTCACTTCTGCGATGGCAGGCTTCACGTAGCAGCCGCTGCCGTAGTCTCCACCATCCAGTACGCCACCAGGGACCAGTATGGTACCGCCCTCTTTCTCTACTTTCTCTAATGCGGATTCGTACATGCTCACTGCCCCTTTATCGATGACGGGGCCCATGTGATTGGATTCGTCGAGAGGATTACCGACCTTGATCTGGTCATAGGCCTTTACCAGATTATCTCTTACTGTATCATACAGTGACTCGTGTACGATCAGTCTTCTGGTCGAGGTACATCGCTGGCCAGCTGTGCCGACAGCACCGAATACAGCACCCGTCATGACCACATTAAGATCAGCATGCTCAGTGACGATCATGGCATTGTTACCACCTAGCTCCAGCAGGCTTCTACCCAGGCGAGCCGCTACAATCGAGGCGACCTGCTTACCCATTCTCGTGCTACCAGTAGCTGAGATGAGTGGCACTCTGCCATCATGAGTGATGTATGCTCCGACAGTATGATCTCCATTAATGACACATGACACACCTTCTGGCACATCATTCTCTCGCAGTACTTTATGCAGGATGTTTTGACAAGCTATGGCACAGACGGGCGTCTTCTCGCTCGGCTTCCAGATGCAAACGTCTCCGCAGACCAGTGCAATCATGGCATTCCAAGACCAGACGGCCACCGGAAAGTTAAACGCTGAGATGATACCCACGACACCCAGCGGATGCCACTGCTCATACATGCGGTGTAGCGGCCGCTCGGAGTGCATGGTTAGCCCATACAGCTGTCTCGATAGACCTACAGCGAAGTCACAGATGTCAATCATCTCTTGCACTTCACCGTATCCTTCCTGCAGGGATTTGCCCATCTCATAGGACACCAGCTTGCCCAGCGCTTCTTTATGTTTTCTTAGCTCCTCGCCGTAGAGTCTGACGATCTCGCCTCTCTTCGGGGCAGGCACCATCCGCCATGTCTTGAACGCTTCTGTAGCCTTATCTATGATATGATGATACTCCTCCATGGTCGTGGTAGATACCTCAGCGATGAGCTGTCCGTCCACTGGTGAGTGTGACTGAATGTATTCGCCAGAGTTCTGACTTTCTACACCTGTCCAGCTGCCAGCATTCTTATCTTCAATGCCTAACTCTTTAAGAAAACTAAGATCCATGGTTTTATTTTTTTTGCTTAGGGTAAAAATAGCGTTAAAGATCAGACAGCAGGCTGATTCACTGATTAGATTTCGTGAATCAGGCATTAATATGGGGAATCGTGGAGAGAGTTGCTTACAATTCGGTGGTCCATGAGGATAATTTGCTGCTCTATGCTCTCAATAGTAGACACAAAGACCATAATACCCACGAAATGAGCTACAAATTGAAATCTTATGCAATAAAACCATGTTTTTTTATTAGAGTTTTTAAAGTAAAATCCATATTCTTAAGACACTATGAAGGAAGCAAAACAGATACTAAGAGAGGACAAAAGGCTTTTGGAAATATTGGTTGAAGAGGCCAAGACAAATGATAAGAAGGTAATGGTATATCCTTTTGACAAAGTAATTTCTTCCAAAGGGCAAATTGCATTTATTAAGGAGTGGCACGTCATGAGAGAAGGGAACAAGACATCCAGGAAATTTGATAGCAAATCTGATGCGGTCACTTTTGCTGGAAAGATCAGTAAAAAAATCTCTGGCAAAGTTCATATTTCTGGATAGAATTCTATGCCACCAAGAAAAAAATCGGTTTTTATCAACTGTCCTTTTGATGATAAATATTATGAAAAGTTATCTATAATAATATTCATAGTCGAGTTTTTTGGATTTAGGCTCTTGTTTCAAATAGTGATACAGTTGGAGAAGAAAGAATATCAAAAATAATTGATATGATTTCTTCATCTAAATATTCTATCCATGATTTATCTCGCAACAAATACCAAGCTTCCAGTGACAATGAATTCGCAAGGTTCAATATGCCATTAGAGTTAGGTATAGATCTCGGAGTTAATCACTCTCAAAACTTAAATAAGAAAATTCTGGTATTAGATAATAAGCCTCATCAGTATGACACTTATATTTCTGATTTATCTGGGAGAGACATTGAGCACCATTTTAATAAGAATGATGCATTATTTTGGATCCTGCCACAATGGTTTGCTTCTATTGAAAATAAGAGATATTACCAAGATGGAAAGTTGAGAGGATTTTACAAACTGTTTGAAATCGAATACAAACTAACTCATAAAAGAACTGGTGCGCTTATTAAAGACATAAAAAGAGTAAAGAAAATCAACTACATATATCATGTCAGAAGTTGGATCAAAATTTTTCAAAAAGAAAATAGCTTAAAGCCGTATATACAAGCGCTATCCAAGTAAGTATAAGTGAAGGCATTCGAATAGCGACATTGTCAAAAGCTGTGGCCAGATTGATATATTTGATTTGTAAAGTCATGAACAAACTGTTAGTAATCGATTCATAAATTACTGAATAGGCCCAGCTTCTATGAAATAATTTTCGAATTTCGAATTGCAGAGAAAATACGGAACTGTTACTAAGTAAGATTATCCAGCCCATGCTAAACAACTAAGATCAGGATTTTTAGCTATATTCATTTATCAGCCTTAGTTCAGAATGTAGCACTGTACTAAGTCATTTGCTGCCATAAAATTTGAAACATGAGAAATTCACCTTACTGTAGCTTATTATTTATCTGCATATTCCTATTCATCAGTCAGCCTGAGTCTATCGCTCAGACGAAGACATTTGACGAAAGTCTATACGAAGAGGCGGTCAAGTATCGACTCATTGGCCCTTTTCGCGGTGGAAGATCCTGTACTGTGACGGGTGTGCCAGGTCATGATAAACTCTATTATTTTGGCTCAGTCGGTGGCGGTGTATGGAGGACGACGGATGCCGGACAGAGCTATGAAAATATTTCTGATGGCTACTTTGGTGGTTCCATAGGAGCAGTAGCTGTATCAGAGTCTGATCCCAATGTCATCTATGTAGGCCAAGGAGAGAAGACCGTGAGGGGCAATGTATCGAGCGGCTTCGGCGTATGGAAATCCACTGATGCGGGAGCCAGTTGGAAGCACATCGGACTGAAGGACAGTCGCCACATTGGGCGCATCAGAATACATCCGACGAATCCAGATATCGTCTACGTGGCAGCCATGGGCGACCTGTGGAAATCCTCAGATATGCGTGGTGTCTATAAATCGACAAATGGGGGAGAGACTTGGGACAGAGTCCTCTTTGCCAATCGAGATGCGGGAGCAGTTGACTTGATCTTGGAGCCCGGTAATCCTGATGTCATGTATGCCAGCACCTGGAATGTCAGACGGACACCCTATAATTTCAGCAGTGGTGGGCCAGGTTCAGCTCTTTGGAAAAGTAAAGATGCTGGTAAGACTTGGGATAACTTGACCGAAAAAGCGAATCTTCCCGAAGGCCCCGTGGGTATCATCGGTGTCACGGTATCGCCAGTGAATCCCAAGCGTGTCTATGCGCTCATCGAAGCGAAAGATGGAGGTGTATTTCGCTCAGATGATGCAGGAGAGTCGTGGAAGAAAATGTCAGCTAATCGGGCTCTGCGATCACGAGCGTGGTATTACACGCGTATTTATGCCGACACTCAAGATGAGGATAAGGTGTATGTCATGAATGTATCCTACGGTGTATCTGATGATGGCGGCAAGACCTGGGATCTGAAGAATGCGCCCCATGGCGATCATCACGACCTATGGATCGATCCAGATAACAATCAGCGCATGGTGATCGCAGATGATGGCGGTGCGCAGGTGAGCAATGATGCAGGTAACAACTGGACGACCTATCACAATCAGCCCACTGCACAGTTCTACAGAATATATACTGATGATCATTTTCCCTATCGGATCTATGCTGCACAGCAGGATAACTCTGCGATCAGAATCTCCCATCGGGGCGATGGAGGTCGCATCACGGAGGACGACTGGGAGTCGACAGCCGGAGGAGAGAGCGCCTCACACGCTGTGAGCGCTACAGATTCTGACATCGTCTATGGTGGCACCTACAAGGGCTACATGTACCGCTATGATCACAAGACTAAGCAGCGCCGATACATCAATGTCTGGCCGCTCAATCCCGCTGGATCAGGCGTGGAAGTGATGAAGTACCGCTTCAACTGGAATTTCCCCGTGGCCGTATCACAGCACGAGCCAGAGAAGCTGTATGTCTTTTCGAATCACGTACACGTCTCTACGAATGAAGGTCAAAGCTGGGAGACCGTGAGTCCTGATCTGACCCGCAATGAGCCAGAGACGCTGCACTCATCAGGAGGACCCATCACACAGGATAATACAGGTGTCGAGTTCTATGGTAATCTCTTTACACAAAAAGAAAGCCCCCATGAGAAGGGTGTCTGGTGGGTCGGCTCAGATGATGGAAGACTGCATCTGACGCAAGACGGATGTGAGAGCTGGCAAGATGTGACTCCCGCGTCTGCACCGAAGCGCATCATGTGGAACAGCATCGATCCCCATCCCAGCATCAAAGGTGGTGCATACGTAGCAGGGACGATGTATAAAAGTGGCGACTTCCAACCCTACCTGTATAAGACAACTGACTACGGGAAGACATGGCAGTCGATTACAAATGGTATTGACAAACAGCACTTCACCCGCGTGGTCCGAGCTGATCCTGATCGAGAAGGCTTGCTGTATGCAGGCACAGAATATGGCATGTACATTTCATTTGACGATGGGAGATCTTGGAGACCCTTTCAGTTGAATTTACCTCTGGTCTCGATCACGGACCTACAGGTGAAGCAGAATAATCTCATCGTTGGCACTCAGGGCAGGAGCATCTGGATCATCGATGACCTGTCACCCTTGCACCAGCTCAATGACGACATCGCGAAGCAAGACGCAGCATTATTCAAACCAAAAGATGCCTATCGAATCAAAAGGGGGAGAGGCCGAGCCAGCGCTAAGACCACAGGAGATAATCATCCTAATGGAGCGATCATCAGCTACTACCTGAAGCAGGCGGATGAGGACATGACTCTTGAAATACTAGAGGCGGATGGTGATCTTATACAGAAATATGCAAAGAAGGATTTGGTCACGACAGCTGGCTCGCATCGATTCATTTGGGATATGAGGTATCCTGATGCGACTTCATTCGACGGTATCGTGCTTTACTCCTCTAATACGAAGGGCCCATTGGCAGCGCCAGGAGAATATCAGGTCAGGATCAAGACGGGAGACAAGGTGCTCACTCAGCCCTTTCGCATCATGAAAGATCCGAGGTCTTCGAGTACAGATGAAGACCTGGTCGAGCAGTTCGAATTTTTACTGGACATCAGAGACAAGCTGTCCGAAGCGAATCAGGCTGTCGTCGATATCAGAGATGTCAAAGATGATCTGGCTTACGTCAGAAAAAAGTTAAAGAAGCATGACGCTGATGATCTGATCGCCGAAATAGATGAGATCGAATCAGAGATGACCGTGATCGAAAATAACATCCACGAGACGCGCAACGAGGCACGGCAGGACCCGCTGAATTTCGGTATCAAGCTGAATAATCGTTTGGCCTTTCTCGCGACCACAGAGGGCTCTGGAGACTTTCCCCCGACGGACCAAGCCAAAGCCTACAAAGAAGAGGTCTCAGCTCAGATAGATCAGGAAATAGAGGACCTACAAGTCATCTTTAACGATAAGCTACAGCGTGTGAATCAGCAGATAGCGGAGCGCAAGATTCCCATAATCTCATTTGGAAGTCAGCGCTTGAGTGATAAGCCTTAGGAGTGAACAGTAAGCGATGTGAGTGTTATAGAAAAAAGGAATTATCAGTTCGGATGGATCGAAGGCTACTTTCCTGAAGAGATGCATTACATGATATCCAACTCATAACTCAAAAGCTCATAACTCAAGCTTTTAGTTATTTGCTTCGCAATAAGGTCACATCTCCCTGCAGCTTCTCTCTGCTGCCATCCACTAATTCTATGGTGGCTGTCCATGTGTAGACACCGGTGTCTGCCATAGTGCCATTGACGTAGCCATCCCAAGCATGTGTCGCTTCATCGAGGGGAATGGATGATGCAGAATAGACGGCCATACCCCAGCGATCGAAGATGGCTAACTCGTGGATGTGAAGCACCGCGCAGCCAGAGAATAAACCAAAGGCAGCATTTTCACCTGCTGATCCAGCAGCAAAGACAGTGGGGATATAGATCAATTTTTCTTTCTGGAGTGTCACTGCTGCTTCAGCACTATCTGCGCAGGCATATTCATTTTCCACATAGAGTTGATACACAGGCTGTACGATGGGCTCTAATAGAGGCGCAGGACAGTCGGCGCAGCCTAATCCTTCTGATGGCAGCCAGCGATAGCTGACATCGGGATCTCCCGTGACAGAGGCTTGGAGGACTGGCTGATCACAAAAGTCTGTTTCTAAATACGGAGGCATAGAAATACGTGGCGTGGGCAGGATGGTGATTTCAATACCAGCTGTATCGTTACAGGCACCATTGGTACTGATCACTTCATAATAACCTGCCTCTCCAGCAGTGATCTTTGGGATGATCATTGATGCAGAGCTTGCATTCACTTGATTGGGCCCAGACCATACATAGCTTAGCTCTTCCTCCTGGCTGGTGGCGTGCAGCAGTAAGCTATCTCTTTCGCAGTATTGAGTGTCACCTATGATGGCGGTGTTGATAGTCGGTTTGACAATGACCTCCAGTGTATCCTGCATCTTACAGTAGCCGTATTCAGCAGTGATCATGTAGGCACCGCTGTTCTCTGGGCTGGCATTCCTGATGATGGGATCCTGCTCTGCCGATCCGAATAGACGAGGTCCAGTCCATCTGATGTTGGTGGCAGTTTCGCTGCTGCTGTTCAATATTATTTCTTGTGCGGTGCAGATGGGACTTGGACTCGAGATGGCTAAATCTAACAGATGATTGGGTGGCTCCAAGGGTATGCTGAAGTCCTTAATGGCTAAGCCACAATTGTCAAAGATAGACTTGACCTGAAAGACTTGGTATTCACCTGGTATGAGCGAATCCAATTCGCATGATTGATTTTGATCAGCGGTGACTTGGTAAGTCGTCTCTGCCCATCCCATTTTATTTCGGATTTTTATTTCGTAAGCTTCACCCGCTACGAATAGATCGGAGATGATGGTGATCTGCCCATCATCAGCGCGGACACAGTCTGTGGGAGACACAGCTTCCCAGTTGACTTCTTTTAGATTGATGGCCGTGACGTAGAATAGCGAGGCATCACCTTGCTTACCTGCAGTGGCTAAGTCATCCGAAGGCATGACTCCTCCAAAACGTTCAGGCAGATTTTTGAGAAAAGCTTGATTATAAGTAGCTCCCGCAGAGACATCGACGGATCTCACTTTCACGATGATTTCTAAGGTGCTTTTCGCTAAGATATCTAAGCCTGATATATCCAGAACATTAGTACCTATGCCGTTGATCTCGCTGACGTTATCGAGCAATATGCCATTGACTTCTTCGATCACCACGCCTTCTGGAAATGTATCTATCAGCGTGAGGTTTTCCAATTTATTATAGGAATTATTTACAATGGTCAATATAAATGGCTTTAAGTCGCCTGTGCATGACATGCCTTCGTTCGGAGTCCGGTTAGAGAATGCAAATGAATAAGGACAAGAGCATCCATCACTTTGTACGGCACTAGGCCCTTGTAGGAGTTCTGATACAGCTCCAGAAAATGGATTGATGGAGACCATCTTATCTTGAGGTGGATTCAGGCCTGACTCAGAAGTCCCATAAGCATACAGATCACTCTGCGCAGAGAAGAGTAGAGCTCCCGCATGGGCCAGCTGAGCTGGATCGACAGCGGTGACGGGCGTAACCATCCCCAGCTGCGCATCATCGAAATCTAAGTTAATGCGCAAGAGAAAACCGTGTGAAGGTTCGGGAAGCAGGTCATCGTGATCCTCACTACCCAGCAGGGCATAAGCAGCGACAGGGTTATTAGGGTCTATAGCGAGGTCAAAGAGACTGGCTTTGAAAGGCCCGCTGTTATCCGACTCAGGATCCCAGTATAGATCGATGCTTTGGAGTAGCTTGAATTCGTCTATCACTTGAAAGACTAAGATCTGGTCCAATGCTTGCTCGAAGCAGATGTACAGTCCGTCAGCGGTGCAGTCGCCGGCATTCACCTGTAAGGTATCGACCACTGATACAATGCCTATCGTATCGTAGCTGTTGTCACGTTTTAATCTGACGATGGCGTTGGTCTTTTCTTGGACAGCATAAATGTAATTATCCACAGCATTGAAGCCCAAGGCGTCAAACTGGCTACCAGAATAGCTGGCGAATGCGCTCAAATAGGGCCTTCCAAAGGGGACATATACTGGTCTAGATAGAGTCGTGGAGTATCCATCATGAGTCGCTACCAGCAGCTGACCATCACATACGAATCGTTGTCCAGCAGCAGTCAGTGACATGCAGAGAAAAAAGTACATCCAGATCCAGAAACATGAATACTTCATACAGTCTGAGTAAATGTACTAAATCAATGGATGGTATTTGTGGCAAGCGCTGGTTAGCTCATTTAATTAGTATTGG
>CALFUK010000149.1 GCA_937929945.1 uncultured Saprospiraceae bacterium | reverse complement strand
ACCATCCCAAAGATTAATGGCAGTGCTAAAAGATACTTTACCAGTGCCGGCCGTTTAGATTGTTGTCTATACATCATTGTAATACGTTGTTTTAAGTGTGAATGAAAAAATTGATGTGTTAGGGCAATCTCGATTCCGGATTGTGACTGCCCCAACAAGATTCGGCCATAAATCTTTTTATCGGTATCCTCCAGGACCATGGCATCTGCCAGATACTCATGCACCTGTCGGAGTTCTTGCTTGTATAAATGGATCAGTGGATTCCACCAAAAGAGCACATGTAGCAGCTCTAAGAAGAAGACATCATAACTGTGTCTCGACTTGATGTGTGTCAGCTCATGCTTCATGATCTGCTCCAGCTCTTCGTTCAGCCGCATCTCATCACTGAAGAAGACATAACGCAAGAAGGAGAATGGTAGATGATACTCACTGGTCTGTACCAAAGTATAATCTGCGGTCTTCGTCTTCGTCCCCTGAGCATAGAGCTGATAGATCTTATACATACCTCTCATCAGCCTGGATGACATAAACAAGACTCCTAAGAAGTATATGATCATGATACAATCAACCAGCTGCCACTGATGCGCTGACGCAAGCTGTGCCTCAGGCTGTATCGCAATGGCTATCATCGCTGGACCAGCACTGATATACTCTAGGGGCTGCGCTAAGACGACCTGCTCCTGCCATGACCAGTCGACCATTCTCGCTAAGGGTATGATCAGTCCAAGTAAGAGGCTCGTGATCAGGTAGCTCCGATTGATCCCAAAGAATGTCTCTCTCTTCAGAAAACAGATGTAGATCAGGTACAGGGCTGACCAGCAGATCGCCACTTCCAAGCTGTATTGGATCATGATTTACTATTGTAGAATGATATGATTACGTCAGACTTATACTGACACTATAAGTCTAACAGTTTGATTTCTTGCATGGATACGACTCCATTCTTACCACGGTCGCCAAAGCGCAATGTTGCAACATCCGCATCCAAATCCTTCATGCGGCCAATGCGCAGTGGTGGCACGCCAAGCATCATCTTTAGGCGCTCCATGTCTACTTCTTGATTATCGATAATCATCAGCGGCAGATCATCCTCTCTGATATCAGTGTGTAGTAACTCGTACAAACGAGCGGGCACTTTAGCTGGATGGAGCCAGTCCTTAATGATCAGATCAGTGATCACCTTATCATCAGAGCTGATGGATAAGCTCTCTTTCGCATACTCCACCTCAAATCCATAGCCGCTGGCTTCTTCTTTGAAGCGCTGAGTGATGTATGCCTCATAGGTCTGCTGATCAGCTCGCTCTAACAAATTCTTATGCCAGTAGGCGATGTACTCTGGATCAGCCAGCTTGAAGGGGATACTATTCACGATGTAATTGATGCTGCGGTACAGCTGCTCTGGTAGTGCTAACTGTCCGCCTGGTACAGTAATGAATTGCTCTCCGCCCTTCTCTTCTATTTCTTGGTTATCCTGTCGGTACGCTTGTTTGTTTTTATCCTCTGTCTCAAAATCAATTTCGATTTTACCATTTTCTAAGCGATGCAGTCTGGACTCGATGCCAAAGTCGGTCCCAGCTTTATACACCGAGATAGTGAAATTATTCGGAGGCCAATCCGCTGGATCGAGCGCCAAGCGAATGCTCTGCTCTGGCTTCTCATGTCGGCTGGTCACAAGCTGTTCGAACTCTTGATTGATGAGCACATCGACGTCGCCGATTCGATCAGAGCTGTATTCAATGATGATTTTGCCAGATGGATCATTATCAATGGTCATGGTCTTATCATTATTTTTTACCTCACTGATCGCGTCACTGACGTAGTGATTATACACGGGTCTTTGCTCTGCCCTCTCACCATAAGCCTTCACCGCTGGCTGACCATGGAGAAATTCTAATCCATTGTACTTTCTTTCCTCAAACGGATTAGTCGGCTTCTTAGATAAGGTCCCATCGTACAAGACCAATGGTAATCCCAGAAGGTTGTCTCCAGGTGCAGAAGACGTACACGCTTTAAACTCACCAATCACTTCCGTATTATAAGTGAACTCTGCCAATCCATACCGGGCTTCTTTGCCATAAATTTCTCGTGCCTCATCTCCATCAATCCAAGTATAACTAAAAGGCTTGTCCCACTGCATCACCCCATCCAGCTCATAACCGACGATCTCATCATCTATTTTTATCAAGGGAGAATACTTAGTCCCAGTAAGCTCATAGAGCTGCTTGATTCCCTCTGTCACCCGACTGAGCATCTTAGCTGATTCTACGTCTCTGACCTCCCAGAGATTACACTTAGGGGAATATTCGAAATAGACATCTCGATCCTTTATAGGAAGATCTGCCGATTGGATAAAAAAGTATCCACACAGAAAAAAGAGTAAGAGTGGCAGTCCGATTTTGAATAACTTATGATTAGAGTTCATGTTTCATTATTTTTATGAATGAATCGTATCTGTAAACAACGCAATTCCAACGATTTATCCATTTATTTAAGCTCCGTTCTCATTCTCTTTACGTCTCATTAACATTTTATTTATTGCCTTACAATCAGTGGTCGTGACTAAGAATCTGAGGCAGTGAATAGTCATCAATAAAGATAGAATCCTTGATCATCAAGACCAGCCGCATCACCTCTGCATTGCGATAATTTATTTTCTTTGCCTCAATGAATCGATCAGAAAAATTTATATCGTGGTATTCGACCATTTTATTACCTGTAGCTTTGTCATAACCATAGGCCGACAGGACGCCCCGTGCAGTGTGATTCACACTCAAGCGTAATAGGCCAGCATCATCAAAGGACAATTGATAATGCTCCGGCGTAAAGTGATACTTCTCTACATACCCTGAAGAATAAGCTGAAAATGTAATATCAAACCACCTAGAAATATCACCATAATTATTGTCTTCATATTCTGTCGTAGAGTGACTGATGTGTGCCAACTTATACATATCCTGGTTCAGAAAAGCTTCCTGCTCGACGACTACCCCATCAATCTCAAAGTAGAAATTAGTGTTATCCCCTGCGAAAATCTTTAGATCATTATTGACTTGGTTCATCATATTCTTGATATGTCGCTGAGGCCCATCGCCCGGCTGGTCGTCTCTCGGTATTTGGTCTTCCTTAGCTTGACAAGCACACAGCAACAAGGCCATTAATATGACATAGATACACTTCATGATTTCTCCTCTTCTGATAGCTGATCAATGACTTGACTTAAGTCTTTAAGACTCAGGTCATTTTCTTTTACTAAAAAAGACACCAGCTCATTCATCGACCCCTCGAAGTAATTACTGACGATCCGCTTTATGGAAAACTTACTGTACTCCACCTTGGCGATGAGGGGATAGTATTCGTAGGTGCGGCCATAAGCTTTATGATTTAAGAATTCTTTCTTTTCTAAAATACGGACAATAGAAGATATCGTAGAGTGCGGCGGGTGCGGCTCATCCATGCGGTCGATCAAGGCACTGACGGTAGTAGGTCCGTGATCCCAGATCAAGTGCATGATTTCTTCTTCTGCCTTGGTCAATTTTTTATAGTTCATTTCAGTCTGTTCAATGACGAGTTAAGAATAAGTAAAGTCTTCCATCACATTGTGCCATTAACGTACAATTCAAATATATAACGTATTTATTAGTTATACAACTTATTAGGGCGTTAATGTGCTTTAAATTTTTGGAAGATAAAAAATATGGAATTCCAAAAAACGAATTTTACCCGTCTGTTGTAAGGCATGTAAGTATCGAACGATTGGTGTTATGACACAGCATCCAAATAAGGCAGCTTAGCCACATAGAATCGCAATAATATTCACATTAGTACCTGTACGAACGTATATTTCGAGGTACTCATTATTGGAATATTATTCCATTATATAGAACTATTCCGTATCTTTATTTTAGAATCTGTAAATGAGAGTTGTAACTCCGAAGAGGCTAAGTGATTTTTCATCTAAGCATCCGCGTGCGAAAATACCCTTATTAAGTTGGTACGAATCAGTGAAAGTAGCTGAATGGAAAACTCTATCCGACATAAGAACCGATTTTAATTCAGTTGACTATATCGGTAATAACAGATACGTGTTCAACATAAAAGGAAATGATTACAGGATGATTGTTATCATAATATTCGCATCACAAAAAGTTTACATCAGATTCATTGGCACTCATAAAGAATACTCAAGAATCGGAATGAAGCAAATCAAAAATATCTGACATGACGAAATATGAATACACTGCAAAAACAAAACGATTAGAAGAGTTACTTTTAAAATTGACTGATCAAGGTAAGCTATCAAAGAAGCTACGGTCAGAATTAGATCTGATCTCGGATGAAATTGCAGATTACGAAGAGGCAGTATTTCCCTTTAAACCTGATAATTTGAAAGAAATGATAGAACTCAGAATGTATCAGAGAAAACTAAAGCAAAAAGATGTCGCTAAACTCATCGGAACCACACCATCAAGGATCAGCGAAATACTAAATGGCAAACGGAGATTGACCCTAGATATAGCTAAAGGGCTTCATAAGTTTCTTAACATAGACGCAGAACTAATCCTTAATGACAGCAACTAAAGATCATCAGCCCCAGCTAAGCAAATCTTACGCGACACTAATTTCAACTCATCCTCTATTTTGTACTGCCTTAAGTAATAATTACATTAGACTATGTTAGGACTACTTTTAATCTACTATTTGGGCAAACAATACTACAAACTGGCAGAAATACACGCTCGTCATCAATGGCTCTATGCGATCTTAGGCGTACTCTCTTACTACTTTGGCACGTTCGTCGCGGGCATATTCATGGCGCTCACCCTTGATAATATAGAAGACGTAAATGACATATCCCTTAGCCTGATGGGTCTCCCTGTAGGACTTTTATGCGCTTTTGTGTTCTATCGCTTTTTAGAATACAGATGGGAGCGTATTCCAGTCATGACATCCGATAAAGATATTTTAGATGCAGAGCTAATCAGAAAAGAGTAGCACCGCAACCAACAAAAATTAATAACCCAGCATCTCATAACTTATATCCCACTGACTCATATATCGATATCTCATATCTCTCTATCTCATATCTCATATCTCATATCTCATATCTCATATCTCTCTATCTCATATCTCTCTATCTCATAACTCTCTATCTCATATCTCAAAAACTCATATCTCTCTATCTCATAACTCAAAAACTCAATACCGTATCCGCCAATAAGGATTCTTCTTCCCCTCTATCGAATCCTCAATAAATGATTTTGTCTTGTCATCCAATTCGGCGTAAGTGATGTCTTTGCCTTTCATCTTCTTGGGAATAGACAGCTTACCGTCCCATGACTCTACAGATACGTCAGTGGCAGTGACGATGACCTCCCCATCATTGATATCCAGCTCCAAGATTAAGCCTGGCAGTCCACCGAAACCTTCGGGCCCACCGGAGAAAGGGATCCCATCAGCGAACCAAGCATGGATCACTTGATCTTTAATCGGATCCGTCGTCTCCGCTTTCATGCAGAGGTAGCCTTCGATCTCTCTGATCTCATTGAGGATTTTCCAGCGGTGCTTAGGTATGTCTTGCTTGATGCGGTATTTTTTACCTAAGAATTCACGCCAGTCGTCAGTCTGTTTTGATTGGTAATCCCTAATGATGATATACTTTTCTTTACTCCAAGAGTAGCCACCTTCAGACTCTTCTTCTTTGTAGGTGTACAGGCTTTTATCATTTTTAAATTCGAGAATGTAGTTACGTCCCTTGCTCTCTCGAGTGCCCCAGGTCAGTCGGTTCCGATCTATTTCTTCTTTGGTCATGAAGGGCAGATTCTCCATAATGGAGATCCAGTCCACCTTGCGATTATAGGTGACCTTACCTTCTGCCATCTGAGCCTGAGTCACGGTGGCTAAGGCAATAAATAAAACGAGTGCAATAATCTTTTTCATAAATGTTGTGTCTATTCTACGAACGATTTTTCAATGTAATTAGCTTGCTGTGTATTTTCAATTTCCAATGGCTATTTATGATATAATTAATGAGCTACACCGGCAACAACTAGTTCAGCATGTTGAATTTGCATACTTGCTTTTGGGTATACCTCGGTTCCCTCTCTATCTTCTACACATCCTCCACTGATGTTGAGCTTCCTTCATTTCAAAGCAACATTTACTTGCTATGATTACGCTGTTAGCCTGACCATTTAGTCATATGTAATCCATTTAATTCTGACTGCGTCAGACCCTAATGCTGCCCACCCTCGGACAGTGCCGAGGTTCCCTCTCTATCAAATGGATATTTAATCCATTTGATTCTGACTGCGTCAGACCTTTCGGTCCTTACTACCACCAGCCGTCTTTACGAACACCGGTCTTCAGGCCTCTGATATTGTAAGTCACACTTAGCATCACATGTCGCCCGATGGCGTCCGTACTTGAAGTACTGACAATATTGCCATAAGCACTTTGATTAAAGCCAACGTTTTCATTAAAGGCATCATATATGGCAATTCTAACTTCTGCCGCATTGTTTTCTAAAAATTGTCGATAGATCGAAGCATTTAGTATGGGGATGGTCTGATTCGTCGCAAAGCGATCATTGGAATAATTATCGTAAGTATACTTAGAATTCAGGAAGAAGCCGCCAATCAACTTCGTATTGAACTCTGCTGAAAAACCCAAGTTTTTATTTTGTTGATCTTGGCTGGTGGTGATGTCATATGATGTATTCGAGACTGAATAATCTGCATTCAGATAGAGAGCCAGATCGTCATTGGGCGTGATGTCTATAGATGCTCTAGGAGAATAGCGCTGGGTCCTGGTGACGTTCTCTACTCCATTTACGATCGCTGGGCGATTGGAAAAATTCGGACTGAAAGACACTCTTCCCTTGATTTTATTTTTCATGATCGGAAAGCTGACATTCATCCATACATTTGCATTCATACCACCTTCTATATTAATCGGCTTCGTGGTGGTGACAAATCTGTCATCCACTGTCTCATCCGTGGAAAACTGACTGTCAAAGAAATTAATGCTGCCATTCAGACTCATCCTGATGGATGATGCTGGATAGGATCTACTGATGTACATGTTCATCCCATTTGATATTTCCGGAACTAAAGCTGGATTGCCTTCTCTGATGTAGAGCGGATTTGTATTATCCACCAGAGGCTGCAGATCATCGATACTCGGCTCCTGAGCAGAGCGACTGAATCCTATATTGATGCGCGTGTTTCGATTGGGGCTGACATTAATGGATAAGTTAGGTATCCAGTTATTAAAGACCTTGTCCACTGTCCCACTGAGCTCTCCGCTGAGACTGCTGAAGATACCAGTCAAATCAAAAGACTGGTAGGCCAGACCGATCGACACATTATAGCCTTCATGAGAATACCTCAGCGAGCTCCCGAGTCTGCCCAGTCGGATTTCATTTTGGTAGTTTCGACTTAAGAATGGATTGACCACTTCTGACCCGCTTTCTATATCTGATACTTTTCGGTCTCCTGATTCAGTTCGATCACTGTAGTTAGCGAATGTTTGAAAAAATATCTTTTTACTGATCGGCTCTACATAGAGTGCATTAGCCTTGATTACCGACTTATCCGCGACATTGATATTATTCTGATTGATCAGAAGCGACCTCTCTATAGCTCCAGCTTCATCCAGAAAATCTGTGCGTGAATCTTGGGTCCAATCCGTATTCAGCTCCGTCGTCAGAAAGGAGGCATTCAGCCCCATCCGCCGGCCTTTCTTTTTAAACTTCTTACGAAAAGCGATGATCCCATTTCCCAGGTGACCATTCGTATTTCGCTGATTGTCGTACTTAGCAATATTGGAAAGTGATATATTGCGCGAAAGCTCCGTATTTGTCAGTCCCTGATTATCCTGATCGATGACCGCACCATTCAGTTCAAATTTGATCGTATGCAGGGAGTCTATTTCTTTCTCTACGACGATCTCTACACGGTGCCCGCTGGAGACGTCATCGTTCTCACTGATGGATTCATTTTGCTGGACGAACTCATTGTAGAATCGATCAGAGTTTCTGGTGGTATTACTCTGCAGTCCCGCCTGATTGTAGTAATACACCGAGCTGACTTTTAATTTATTATGATCATAATTAAAGTTGACCCCTCCATTATAATTTTCTGGAAAACCAGAATTTCGTCGTCCATTGAAGAAGATGGACTGGATGCTGGACTCTATCCCATTAGAGCTACCAAAGCGAATGAAATTTCTTCCACCACTCCCGAAACCATAATCATAGTTGCCCGAAAAATCAAAGGACTGAGAGCCGAGAAAGTCCTGGTAGTCATTCCAGTTGAGACCATTACGCCCCGTATTGTTTCCGACGCCCACCAGACTGAATTGCATCTTACTGTTGAATTTATTGTAGTTGCCTTTGATCTCCCTTCTTGAGGCGGTGCCAGCTCCAGCTATCACTTTCCCGAATCCGCCGCTTTTGAAATCTTCCTTGAGTTCCAGATTCATGGTTTTCTCTTGGGTGGTGGAGGCAGCTCCTGTGATCTCTTCTTGTTCTGACTTCGTATCGTAGACTTGGACCTTGGAGATACCTTCTGCTGGAAGATTTTTAGTCGCTGCCTTAGGATCGCCTCCGAAGAATGATTTACCATCTACGGTGACTCGATTCACAGACTTGCCGTCTGCATTGATGCTGCCATCAGCCTCTACTTCTATACCAGGTAGCTTCCGAAGCAGGTCCTCCACAGTGGAGCCTTCTGGCACCTTGAAGGTGGAGGCATCATACTCTATGGTGTCGCCCCGCATCTTGATGGGCGCTTTAGCAGCTTTGATCACCACTTCCATTAGCTCTGCTCCGATCTCGGTCATTTTGAGTGTACCGAGGTCTATGTTTTTTCCATCAGGAGAGGTCGCATCTACGGTCAGTGGTATGTAGCCGATATAAGTAGTCTTGATCAAGTATTCACCAAGTTCTATTTTCTTAAATTTGAACGTACCGTCCAGTTCTGACCGTCCGTAATCCACCATGGTAGAGTCTGCCTTATCCAGTAACAGGACGGTAGCGTATACCAAAGGATTACCCAAGGTATCTTGAAGGCTGCCCTTGATCTGGTAGGTCTGAGCCATACAGGATATGGACATCACGAGAAAAGTAGTGAGTGCGAGTAAAGTCTTCATAGGGTATAGATAGTGATTAATGCTTAAAATAAGTACATAATATCATGCTGGTCAGAGTCTTCCTACTCCCCTTCACATATGAATGACATATCATTAACAGAAACGATGGTCCCCCATCTACATGCTATATGATGTCATAATTGGTCGGCGGGGTCAGAATGGCCTTCCCATAGATATAATGCGATAAAGGACTATTTATGGTGTGTGATGCAGGAAAACTTAGATAAACACCTCCGTTTTCATGGACTTACCAAGGTGGACCATCGACTAAAATTAATCGTCACGAGTTTATAAATCTAAAGTTAATTCAGTGACATGTCAATTTGGTAGGGCCTAGAGTGCGACTGAGATCAGTGAGCAAAGCAGAGCTGATTATTTTAAAAATTCAGATGGTGATATATTTTTTTTCGTAGAAGACTTAACGAGGCCCTGCAGACTTAACTATCGTATGAAAGCAGGATATACCAGACACTTCATAATTCATTATATTTGAAAAGTCTGCGATGAAAATAAGTAAGCTATCCATCTTGATGTATATGTTACTATTTACTCATGGGCATCTCACTCTATAATAATAAACTTATGACCTTGACTCCTTTTCACTTAGCTGTCCCCGTACATGACCTGCAGACCGCCAGAGAGTTTTACCGAGACATCTTGCGCTGCGAAGAAGGCAGAAGCTCCGATAAGTGGGTAGACTTCAATCTCTTTGGTCACCAATTCGTCATCCATGAGACAGGCGAAAAAGTAAGAGAGGTGCAGCACAATGCCGTAGATGGCCATGCTGTACCCGTGCCGCACTTCGGTGTCGTCCTGGAGTGGGACACATTTCAAGAACTATCAGCTCGGCTAAAAGCAGAAGGTATCACATTTGCCATCGAGCCTTACATCAGATTTGAAGGCGAGCCGGGAGAGCAGGCCACCATGTTCTTCTACGATCCATCTGGCAATGCGCTGGAATTCAAATCATTCAAAGACTTCGGTCAAATATTCGCTAGCTAAACAGGAAACACGATGAAGCATGCTGCACAAACTAAACTCAATCTTATTTGCCTGTTCACCCTTTTATGGCCTGCGCTAAGCTGGAGCCAATCAACGCAGAAACCCATCCTCCACGCGAAAGAGTGGCTGGCGATCACTGGTAAGCCGCTAGGTGCCACAGCAGGTGCTAAAATATTTACCCAAGGCGGAAATGCCATCGATGCCTCCTGCGCCATGCTGGCAGCGACCTGTACCATGTGGGACGTACTGAGCTGGGGTGGTGAGACCCAAGCGCTCATCTATAATCCAAAGACCAAAGAGGTGATCGGCATCAACGCCCTCGGTGTAGCCCCGACGGGAGCCACGGCAGACTTCTTTCTGGAGCAAGGCATGCAGTATCCTCCGCAGTATGGCCCCCTGGCAGCGGTGACACCTGGCACAGCAGGAGGCCTCCTGACCATGCTGGCGGAATTCGGTACGATGAGCCTGCAGCAGATCTTAGCTCCAGCTATGGATATGGCACAAGGCTATCCCATAGAAGCACAGACTGCAGATCGGATCGAGCAGCATAAAGAAAAAATCAAGGCCTGGCCCTACTCTAAGGCAGTGTATCTCACTCATCTTGGCGAAGACAGAGAAGCACCACATGAGGGAGAACTATTCGTGCAAAAAGACTTATACAATACCTTACAAAAATTAGTGGACGAAGAAGCCACAGCGCTCAAAGCCGGCAAAAGCAGAAAAGAAGCCATCTATGCAGCTTATGACCGATTTTATAAAGGCGACATCGCAGAAGAATTAGTCAGAGCGACACAGGAGCAGGGCGGCCTGATCACGATGGAAGATCTAGCCAACTGGAAAGTCCACATCGAAAAACCAGATAAAGTAAACTATAAAGGCATAGATGTCTACAAACTCACCTCATGGGTACAGGGCCCCGTGATGCTCCAAGCACTGAACATGATGGAACAACTCGACATGGAATGCCTATCATATAACTCGGCAAAATACATGCACGGACTGTATCAAGTCATGAATCTGGCATTCGCTGATCGAGACTTCTACTATGGCGATCCCTACTTTGCACCAGACGAACCCATGGAAGGACTCCTGTCTAAGGCATATGCCAAAGAAAGAATCAAACAAATAGGTTGGGATAAAAATAACCCTCACACTTTGCCAGGTGATCCCTATCCACACCAAAAGACAAAGAGCATAAATCCCTACCTAAAGTACATAGAGCAGATGGACACAGTAGATGTATCAGCCATACTACCCATCCAAAATATAGAAGGTGAAGAATTTCCCATGGAAGATTTTTACAGTGGGACCACATCAATCCAAGCTGCTGATAAAGACGGCTGGATCGTCTCCATCACACCCAGTGGTGGCTGGGTACCAGCGGTCATCGCTGGCAAGACCGGTATCGGTCTCAGTCAGCGGATGCAGAGCTTCGTCCTGAATGAATCAGAAAATCCTTATAATGTTGTAGAGCCAGGCAAGCGACCCAGAGCGACACTGACACCATCCATGGCCTTGAAAGATGGCAAGCCATATCTATCTTTCGCAATCCAAGGTGGCGATAGTCAAGATCAAAACTCTCTACAGTTCTTCTTGAATATGGTGGAGTATGAAATGAATGTACAGGAAGCAGTAGAAGCTGCTAACATCAATAGCTTCCAGATGAAAGGGTCCTTCGGCGAACATGAGATCAGACCTGGCGTCATGCTAATCAGAGCTGATACACCCAGCTGGACCAGAAGATCACTGAAGAAAATGGGCTACACCTTAGAAGTCAGAGATCGAACTTCAGGTCCTATGAATGCTATCTTTTTTGATTGGGATCAGGGCACGATGTGGGGCGGCTCGAGTAACTATGGGGAAGATTATGGAATCGGCTGGTGATGCTTCCAAGGTAGACTATGCCTTACTAATTGTCGAGATTCGAATGAACAGCTTATAGGCAGACTAAAAAACTGACAAGATGATCTGAAATATCATTTGTGCTCAAATTGAAAATCTATTCAATCCAAGCATGGATCATCTCAGAATACATTTAGAGACTTACAAATATTAGCAGCTCGAATCTTGAAATTTACAATACGGGTAATTCATACCCATTAAAATACCTGGCCTTCATCAACTCATTCGCTTGCTGATCTCTGATGAAGCTTTCAGATGACTGATCCCAGTATACCTTTCGACCAGTCTTGTAAGCAATATTTCCCATCTGGGCATTAATCGCGGCCACGCTGCCTGACTCTATTGGTGTATTGAGCATGGAAATATCATTCGCCTTAATCGCAGCTGCAAAATTCTGTGTGTGAAGGCCGAGATAGCTCACATCCTTCGGTCTCTCGAATGATACTGCATCTACCCCACCCTTCTCGGGGATGATTTCATAGCCCTGTCGATTGCAGACCAGCGTACCATTATTACCAATAAAGGCAATGCCTTCTGTCCGTCCATAATTACCATTGTCGATCCCTGTGGCATGCTCCCACAACATATTAAATCCATCATACTGAAAGACTGTCTGCAATGTATCAGGAGTCTCAGAAGCATCATTAGGATAGGCTAACTTTCCTCCACTGGCCATCACTGAGATGGGTGCTACAGCATTCATGGCATAGAGCGCGATGTCTATCTCGTGGACACCCCAGTCAGTCATCAAGCCCCCCGCATAATCCCAAAACCAACGAAAGCTAAAATGAAATCGATTTCTATTATAAGGCCGCTTAGGTGCAGGGCCCAACCATCGATCATAATCAACCCCATCAGGCACAGCTGCATTGGGGATCACCTTCACTGGCTTCATCCAGCCCTGGTATGCCCAGACTTTCACTAAGCGAATGTTACCCAGCACTCCAGACCTGACCACGTCTATCGCCTCTGCATAATGCGGTCCGCTACGCTGCCACTGCCCTACCTGGACGACCTTGCCATACTTTTTAGCCGCTGCCTTCATGAGCTGGCATTCTTCGATCGTATTAGCGATGGGCTTCTCTACATAAACATGTTTGCCAGCTTTTACAGCATCCACCATAGGTAAGCAGTGCCAGTGATCTGGTGTGCCGATGATCACCGCATCGATGCTATCATCTTGCAGCAGCTCTCTGTAGTCAGTATAAGTCTTCGGTATATTAGATCGATAATCTTTGTATTCGTTCATTCGTCTGTCCATGACGCTTTGGTCCACATCACAGATCGCTACCAGGTCGACATCATCCATCGCCAGCATCGAGCTGGTATTAGACCAGCCCATGCCGTTGCAGCCGATGACACCGATCTGGATTTTATCAAGTGAGGACGTCCTGCGACTCCAGGGTCTAAAGGCTAATGTGCCTGCCATAGCTGCAGCACCATCTTGGATAAAATCTCTTCTTCTCATTTATTTAAAGTTTGAAGGCGAAAGCCTGTCAGCAAATAACTAAGCTGAATCATCAAAAACATGATTAACCATTCAGTCTGCTAAAGCTACTAAAAATAAATGTCAGCCGATTCGCTGATAATACAACTTATGTAAACCGCGCAAAGTACCACGGCTGGCCCATCGAATTTATAAGCAATCAACTAGTTGCACTCGCAAATGATACTGTTACAATCTAAAAATAGAACATGTCATAAAAGATAGGTACCAGAGAAACCCATAATTAAAGGATCAGGCAAAAATCCATAGTATCACACCGAAATCGCCAGATCATCTGGTTAATTTTTTCAACATGCCACTAAAGATAAATCCATGAAATGGCAGCACTGCATACCAATAGAGACGGCCCAAGATGCCTTTAGGTCTGAACGTAGCCGTCTGAATGAGGGACTCATCCTTCATTTTAAATTCTAACCATGCCTCTCCAGGTAACTTCATCTCTGCATAGAGCAGCAGCCTCCCTTCCTCTTGATTAGCATAGAGAACTCTCCAAAAATCCAAGGCGTCTCCTGCATGTATCGTATTAACATTGGTCCTTCCTCTTCGTAGACCTACCCCACCAGCTAATTTATCTAAGTAACCCCTCAGTTGCCACAACCAATTGCCGTGATACCATCCAGTCTTACCTCCGATGCTCCAGATTCGATTGAGACATGTTGATCGATCGTCATATTCCATAGATCGCTCATCTATAAAACATCCAAAGGTCGGTACTTGGATAAAGTCAGAGATCATGGCATTAAATCCACTGCTGACATTGGCATCTTTCCAACTTGAGACGATCTCATTATTCTCTATCTTCTTGAATGCCTTGCTTAATGATTCTTGAAATCCGATCGGCGTGATGCCCAGGATTTGACTCAGCTCATTGTCTCGACAGACTACCTCTACCTTCATGCTGTCCACCAGATTCATCGCCAGTCTGTACGAAGTAGAAGTGACGAAATACAGCCAATACGAAGAAAGCTTAGGCGTCATGATCGGTATGATGAAAATGCGTCGTTTCAGATTTCTCATTTTAGCGAACTCCAATAACATCTCCTTATAAGATAAAACGTCGCTGCCTCCAATATCAAAATTACGATTGTAAGTGGCTGGGTTAAATAAGGTTCTAACCAGAAACTCTATGACATCTGAGATACCGATGGATTGGCACTTAGTCGCCAGCCATTTGGGCGCTACCATGATCGGTAACTTCTCTACCAGATCCCTGATGATTTCAAAAGAGGCACTGCCAGAACCTATGATGATACCAGCTCGTAAAGTGGTAAGTTTAAATTGACCTTTAGCCAACTCTTCCTCTACATTCTTTCTGGAAGTCAAATGTTCTGATAGCACAGATTCATTCACAATACCGCTGAGATAGATGACTTGCTTCACCTCAGTCTGATCTATGGCCTCTCTAAAATTGGCGGCGGCTTCACGCTCGATCTCCATATAGTCATTAGAAGATGACATGCTATGGACTAAGTAATATGCTCCATCAATATCTCGAGGTATATCTGCCAACGACGCACGATCTAACAGATCAATTTTTAGAATTTCTATACTGGATCGAATGGAATCTGGTGGATTAAATCGATTGGGGTCCCTCACACAGCAGATCACCCTATGGCCTTGTTCTACTAATACGGGAAGCAGTCGTTTACCAATGTATCCTGTAGCGCCTGTAAGTAATATTTTCATCTATGATTTTAATGTCTGATGTTCTTTAGTGCGCTTACTGATTACTCATGTTACTCATGAATATGGTTCACTAACCACAGATGCAGCATCATAGTTCATGGATACGTCTTAGCTTTCTAAGATAAGTTAGAATGCGTCAATAGACAGGAGTCATCAGAGATTTTTGTCCTTGATTAAAAACATTCATACCGAGATGTTAGGGCCAAAGCTTCGATTATGAAGAAATCCAGCCGACGGCTTTTCTCCACTTATCTCTTTCAGCCTTTTGCTTATCGTAATCAAGGGGAGCGCTATCGTTTTCTTTCGATGCTCGCTGTCGCATCAAGGCTGTATGCTCTTCCATAGGGGCCATGCCGATGGATTTTCTTCTTTGATTGACAGAGTCCAGATCATCCATTTCGTTGGGGCTCATTTGCCCATGTTCATCCCAATCGTATTGGGTCCCATATAGTTGGGGTCGTCCCTCGAATACCGCTATTCGATCAGAGAGATACGCCAAATGATTGGGACTCGCGCGGTGCTCTCTGACAGATTCTCCTAATAAGACAGCGCACTTCTTCATAAAGCCAGGCTGACCGATGGCGTGCTGTATGACCAGCCAAGCTGCATCGTGAGCCTCCTCTCCCACCTTGTCCACAGTCGGGTACCCGATTTCTTCTATGATTTGATCCAGAACTTCCGCATTTTCATCATGAAGCTCATTCATCTCCTGGTTATACCCATGACTAAGCAGTCCTTTCTCCAGTAGTATATCACGCAGAGCCAAGTCAGCTCTACGAAGCTCTATTATTCTGGCAGCGATGGTTTTATACTTCACTGTATAAGTTTATATAAGTTCACATGAGATACTGATCAAACTCAAACGGGATAAGGACCATCAATAAATTTTTCATTATGATGCCCTTTGATGCCTACCTGCATAGAGAGCGCACTGCGGTAGTCCTCCCCTGCCGTAAGACAGGCTAAGATGTATTCGAAATCCCACCGTGGCTCCCAGCCAAGCTCCCGCTGCGCCAGCTCGCTCACATAGACCCGAGAGATCTGATCAAACATCTTCCAATCTAACTCTTTGTAAATAGAGCTATATGCTGGATAAAGCTCCTTCAAGACAGCAGCCGCATCCTGATGAAGCGTCGCCAGATGTTCTGGTCTGAATGGTGTCCTGGCAGTGATAATGTACTTTCTAAATCCGATATCAGCTGCTCGATCCATCGCCAGGAAATGGGCATCTACGACGTCATGCAGATCCACCCTTCGAAAAAGAAATTCATTCGCTTTAATATTATCATTGGTATACACCCCTCTCATCAAGGGATCATCATCGATCTCTAAGAAGAATCTGGATGTCTTTAAGATGATGCATGGCAGCTGATGCTGCTGGTGAAATAGCCAGCATAAATCTTCGGCAGCCAGCTTCGTCATACCATAGATATTCTTGGTGACAGGCTGTAAGTCCTCTGTCACCCACACTGCGGGCCCTCCTGCTTCTGGCGCCATCGCACTACCGAAGGTGCTGGTGGTACTCGTAAAAATGAAGGCAGAGACCTGCTCTCTCGCGGCTGCTTCCAGTAGATTCAATGTGGCGGTGACATTAGCATCTATGAATGCTTGCTTTGTATGAGTCGCTACGTGTGGCTTATGCAAAGTGGCTGTATGCAGGATCACATCTACGCCCTCAGCACAGGCTGCAGCGAATGATGAATTACTCAAGTCACCCACCCATGTCGTATATGGGGATGAGTGCAGATCACAACTGACGACTGTATGGTCTGAAGACTGCAGCGAACGGCAAAGAGCCTCACCTAAGTGTCCAGCCGATCCGGTGACTAATATTCTCATAGGTTTAAATTTAAAGGCGAAATGAGAATCTGCAAAGATATAAGTTTAATCATCCTTCTGGCTGTTTTTATTATCTAAGTCATAGACAGCTCATGGTGATATAAAAGTAAGAGAATATCTCAATCAGCTTATTTTACTATTCTAATATTCGAACAGCTCCTATGGTCATCAGAAATGTGCATCGCTAAGAAACAAGAAATGGGCCACTGAGAAAGATAAACCCATATCCCTCTCTAATGACCCATTGAATGAAATATAATGTCAGAATGACTTAGTCCATTATTAGCTTTGTAATGAGGATTCTAAAAATTAAAAGAGATGCCTAAGTTAAATTCGATCGGTCGGGCGTAGGTAGCATAAGTGACGCCGACACCCGGATTAGAATAACCGCCTACGATGTAGGTTTGGTTAGTCAGGTTAGTGCCACCCAGCGTGATCTTCCAATTCTCTTTTTTACCTTGCAGCGAGACAGACGCATTTAATAAAGTCAGACATGGCTGAATCAAGAACGGTGTATTTTCTACATCATTATGGACTTCACTCTTCGTATTCATATCCACGTGAAATATCAGACGCTCTCCGTCTTTAGCTATTGGCACTGTGTAATCTAAAGCCAAGGAGCTAGAAAAGTCAGGCGTGTTCAAAAATTTAGAATCCTCCGTGATTAGAGCATTCGGATCGGTGATGGATTTATACTTCGCATCGATGTAGCCAAAATTTCCAGACAGCAATAAATTCTCAGAGGCTCTCCACAGTAGGTCTAACTCTAAGCCCTTAATATCCGCAGCAGCGGCATTCTCCACGAATGGTGTGATGCCTCTCTGCACCGTGATTTGGAGATCTTGGTAGTCGGTGAAGAAAGCCGCCACATTCAGACGAAATCTGTAATCCGCCAGATCTGACTTCAATCCTAACTCATAGGTATTGGCTCTTTCTGGTTCGAATGTGGGAGCCACCTTCACCGGAGTGGTGACTCTAGTCGTCCATCCGCCTGACTTAAATCCTTGGGCCATGAATCCATAGGCAAAGACATTATTAGATAGCTTATACTCCGTCCCAATTCTGAAAGTGGGCACATTAAAAGTCTGAGTATTCACACCAGGAGGATAATAAAGTGTCAGGTCAGAGGTCGGAAAATCTTCAGGTGGACCACTCCCGTCTTCAGGGCGAAGCTATTAAGATCCCTTTGTCTACCATCTAATTCCTTCTGCTCATTAGTATACCTCAGACCACCTGTAAGGCTCCACTTATCAGTGAGATTATAAGTCGCTTGTGCAAAAGCAGCGTAACTCTTATTCTTAATAAAATTCAGACGCTAATTATTGACCGATTCAGAAAGCCTTAGGGTGGTGGTACATGTACAGCAGCTAAGCTCCTCTTATATCAGGCTATGCAGAGTTGATTTATAAGATCTTCTGAGAAGATTGTTTTACGATAGTGTCCAGGTGGTAATCCATATTTTTGTTTGAATGCTTTAACAAAGGTACCTGCATCATTATAGCCATTTTTATAGGCTATTTCAGCTATGGTCAGCTTACGCAAATAGGCGTTATCTAAATCATTCTTAGACTTTGATATTCTGAGGTCCTTGATGTAATTATTGATCGTCAATGCTTCAGTCGCAAAAACATTATAGAGCTGTCGTCTGGATAAATTAAACGTCCGAGCAATATTTGACACAGACATATTAGAGTCGATGATGTTTTCCTCGATGTATAATTTAATCATGAAAAGCATCATTTGATTTGTCATCACAGTCTGATTATTCTTTATGAACTTAGCATTGAAAAAATCATTGAGTAGCTGCGTGAGTGTACTGGATAGATGCTTTCTGGTATAGACATCTATTTGCTCTATTTCATCGCTGATCGAATTCACAAAATTACGTATGATCTTACCCAGGCCAGTGTGATTATCCATAAAGCTCGCACTATTAGCCGTCACATAGGAACTGCCATAAGTGATCATGCTTCTGGGTATTTTAAATACCAACTGTTCGAAGTCATTTTGAATGTTGAGCTTGTAAGGCCGCGTACTATCTGTGAAGCTCCAAGAGTTAGGCGTGAGATGGACAAATTTACCATCCTGATGCAAAAAGGATTCTCCGGATTTTTGAAAATTTAAAAGAAAGTAGTCTTCGGTTGATTTTGATATTTGTTGTTTAGTCCGCTTTACGGAGCTACTTTTACTAGCTATCTTACAAATGTGAATGTTATCTAATGGGTGTACGGAAATGAATCCACAAAATCCTTGTTTCTTTTCGGTATTAGAAACTTCTAACTTGATTAACTTCTTACAGACATAGTCATTCCAATAGGCTAAAGCATGCGCAGGACTGACGTCCTGTGTACTCAGTTAGGAGTCGGTGGATACTTTCATTTGCTTTTTAGTTTAAGGTCAGTGGCAATTAATCTCCTGCCTTAAATTAAGCAATTAAACTGTCAAGACAAAACTGTCCGAATATTTTACACTAATATTCCTTTGATAAAATGGCAAGTGCCAAGGCATCAGCTGTCTGTCCATTGGCTAAAAAGGTCTTAGCCAGTTTGTGTAATTCGGGTGCGATAGGCAGGCCAGATGCCATATTTTGAGCTATCAGTTGTTTCACTTCATCTCGCTGCTCTATCTCTTTCATCATTTCCGTATCTGGCAGACTTTCTACATTGCCTAGGCGTCCCAGGTCATTGCCGGTAAATATATCACTGTGTCTGACCTTTTCTGGTAGCTGATCTACGCCTATACCACGAGTTCTTAGTGGCTTAGGTATTTGGAATAGAGCATCTCCACTAGCCCTACAGTACCAGCTCTCTCCCATACGAGCGACTAGGTCCAGCTTCTCCGTATCTAGGAATCCGTCACTTTTCAAATACTCTTCTCGGATATGGATCAGCTCTACCCGAGCAATCACCAAATTACCAGCCCCACCCTGATCACCTAAAGCGATGACCTCCTGCACGGTGCACTCGAAAGATACTGGCGCCTCTCCCACCCTTGGCGGACCTATCTTATCAGAGGCGACAGCCGTTAGTCCAGCTTTGTCAAATTCATTGATGCCCTTAGCATAGGCTGTGCTGGCCAGCGACATCTGCTCTACGATCGGATGGTTGACAATATTGATGGACACCTCCCCCACTTCCAATACATTATCAAGACTGTGCTTCGTGGTATTATCTCTGCCACTGCGCGCGGGAGAAAAAATCATCACAGGAGGATTAGAACTGAATACATTAAAAAAACTAAAGGGACTTAGATTCACCTGACCCTGCGCATTAATGGTACTGGCGAAACAAATCGGTCTCGGCGCCACCGCTGATAATAGATAATGGTGCAAATCTGCTTGTGCTATTTCAGTAGGATAAATCGTCTTGACCATAAATGTCTTTTCTTCTTTTTAGTTTGTTATTTATGAATGAGCAGCTAAGACCTTAGTCTGCACATGACCAAATCCTACTCTGATGCCGTCTCTCTCTGCATAGCCTCGCATCGTCACTGTATCATGGTCATTGATAAAGCTGCGCTCCGTGCCATCTTTAAGTTTGATCGGCTTAGAGCCCGCCCAGGATATTTCGAGCATGGAGCCATAAGACTTTTCATCCTTACCAGAGATAGTCCCAGAGCCCAGCATATCTCCTATCTTCACATTACAGCCATTCACCGTATGGTGTGCCAGCTGCTGGTACATGCTCCAGTACATGTATTTAAAATTTGACCGGCAGATGACTTCTTCTTCTCCCTGCTCTGGCGTGAGACTCACTTCCAAGGCTATATCATAATTAGATGCTCCCTCGTGTGCTAAATAGGGCAACACTGCAGGAGTCTGTTCTGGACCAGCTACCCGAAATGGCTCGAGTGCCTCCATGGTGACGATCCACGGCGATATAGACGAAGCAAAATTCTTCCCTAAAAAAGGACCCAGAGGTACATACTCCCACTTCTGTATATCCCGCGCTGACCAATCATTGAACAGGACCATGCCGAATATGTATTCTGCTGCTTTATCCGTCGTGACATGCTCCCCTAAGACAGACTCTTTACCAATGATAAATGCTGTCTCTAACTCAAAATCCAATCTCTGAGAAGGGCCGAAAACTGGCTGATCAGCACCCTTGGGCATGGTCTGACCTTTTGGTCTGTGTATGTCATGACCGCTCACGATGATGGAAGACGCTCTGCCATGATAGCCGACAGGGATGTGCCTCCAGTTAGGCAGCAGCGCATTTTCTGGATCGCGAAACATCTTACCCACATTAGTGGCATGCTCTATACTGGAATAGAAATCAGTATAGTCTCCAATGCTAACTGGTAGATGCATGGTCGCCTCTGACTGTAGAACGAATAAATTTTCATTCTTTGCTAAGGGGGATTGGTCACTTTGGAGCCATGCTTGTATATCAGTACGCACTTTAGCAGTGGTGCTTTTTCCTAAGGCGATGAAGTCATTCAGCGTATCTTGATTGAGCACCTTCGCATCAAAGTCAAAGACACCCAGCTCAGCGACTGCTACCAGGTCTAAAATATGATCGCCTACAGCGACACCTACTCTCTTGCCTCTACTGGCACTCGAAAAAATACCGAAAGGAATATTATGAATTGAAAAATCTGAGTCCGTTGGAATATTGATTATCATTTAGTCTGCTTATGTCGTGTTAATGAGTGAATCTTTGAGGTTGCATCGTATTAATCAGTGTGCTAACCAGGATTTATAGTATTTACCATCGTCTATTTTAAGAGCCTCGTCAGTCAGCTGCAGTGGCTTGAAGGTATCAATCATGACAGCTAATTCTTCTGTCTTCGTCTGTCCAATGCTGGCCTCGTAAGTACCTGGATGTGGTCCGTGTGGAATGCCCGAAGGATGGAGTGACATATGTCCAGGTGCTATATTAGTCCGGCTCATAAAGTCTCCATCTACATAATATAAGAGCTCATCTGAATCAATGTTAGAATGATTATAAGGCGCTGGAATGGACTGTGGATGATAGTCATATAAGCGAGGGCAAAAAGAACAAATCACAAAGGCACTCGTCTCAAAAGTCTGATGTACTGGAGGTGGCTGATGCACTCTCCCTGTGATGGGCTCAAAGTTATGTATAGAAAATCCGTAGGGGAAATTATATCCATCCCACCCGACGACATCAAAGGGATGCGAGGCATACACCATCTCATGTATGGTATTCTGCTTCTTTATTTTCATCACAAACTCTCCTTCTTCATCATGCGTCTCTAATTCTTCTGGCAGCTTATAGTCACGCTCGCAGAAAGGAGAATGTTCCAGCATCTGCCCGAACCAATTGCGATACCGCTTAGGCGTGTAGATCGGGTGAAATGACTCGGCATACAAGATGCGATTTTCAGCTGTGTCAAATTCGATTTGGTAGATGATGCCTCTGGGAATAATCAGGTAATCACCATATTCAAACTTGATATTACCAAGGTGGGTGCGGAGCGTACCTGTGCCCTGGTGAATGAATAGCATCTCATCAGCATCCGCATTCTTATAGAAGTAGGTGCTCATGGAGCTGCGCGGTGCAGCCACTCCTATATGGATATCATTGTTGACCAATAATGTCTTACGTGCCTCTAAAAAATCATCTTCTGGCGCTACGTCAAAACCAATTAATTTTCGACTTGTAATGTTTTTTTTTACCGCTAAGTGAGGCGTGACATCTGTCTCTTTTAATATCTCTTTCACCATAGTAGGCCGGTGGTGATGATACAATAAGGACGACATACCATCGAATCCTATGGTCCCAAACAGCTGTTCGTAGAAGAGATTGCCATTGGGCTTTTTAAATATGGTGTGTCTTTTAGATGGAATGTTTCCAAGCTTATGATATATGGGCATAGATCTTGATTTTCTTTATAATTATTATTCCTGACTGGGATATCTCCCGACTTATGTGGATGCTATTTTGACATTATGCGCTAACTGATCATAGCTCACATCCTTCATCATCATCAGAATCAATTTATTATTAAATAATTCACTTTCTGCTTTTGATAGATGTTTATGAGCATCAATCAAGAGTTTATATTTATCATCATTCCAATACATGCTAAAGACATCCGTCGCAGTGCGATCAGAATGGGAAGATATCTGATGGCCTAGCGATTTTTGAATCGTGTCTAACATATGCTCTTCAGCAGGCTGTCTGCCTCTTCCAGCGATGTAGTGGTCCGGCCGAATGAGATACCAGCTCCCAGGTTTCAGGTCATATTTCTGTATGACATCTGTATCCTCCTCAGTGAGCTGTATCACCTTCAGCAGCTCATGGGAGAAGCCTGACTTACCGTGGATGAGTAGAGTGAAGTCATTACCCAGCTGATCAATCAGATGTCCATCACCAAGCAATGCATCTTTGAATGAGTAGCCTACCTGTAGTGTACTGGTCCAATCATCATCAGCATCAGGCATCACCAGTGAAGAATCGATGTATCGATATGGATGCGACAGGCGTCCGCTATTAATCAGGCTTCTGGCAAAGTCGTCATGCTTAGCCAGCTGTAAGGCTGCATTCCTGAATTGCAGGCTGGTATCCGTCTTCGGCGATATGAAGTCCGTGGCATTGGACGAATGAAAAATATTCTCATCAGTCGCTGGACCCCGCTCCTCATCATAGGTATCTAATAATGATGCCGGCGCAGTCCCCTTGATGACCAAAGCCAATTTCCAAATGAGATTATCTACATCCTGTACGCCTCCATTAGCTCCCCTCGCTCCAAATGGTGATACTAAGTGGGCAGCATCCCCAGCAAAAATGATCCGATCATGCACAAATTTTGGCATCCTCATGCAGCGAAACTGATAAATGCTGGTCCATTCTAATTGAAACTTGACATCATCGCCCAGCATCTCTCTCAGCCGCCCTCTGATTTTATCATGATCCAGCTCTTCCTCTTTATTTATTTCTTTACCGAGCTGTAGATCGATGCGCCACACACCATCTGGCTGCTTGTGCAGCAGGGCAGAATAGCCCCGATTGAAGGGCGGGTCAAACCAGAACCATCGCTCCGTCGGAAAATCATTCTCCATGGTAATATCTGCAATCAGAAAATTCTCTTCAAATTGCTCTCCCTCGTAAGGGATACCAAGGATCTCTCTCGTGCGACTCTTTACGCCATCGGATGCGATTACATAGTCGGCCTCTATCTGGTACTTATCTTCCGGCGTCTTGATGGTGAGCAGCACTCGCTCTTCGTTTTGCTCTATGCCTACCATCTCCTGCTCCCATCTGATTTCGATGAGAGGGTTTTCTTTTATCTGATTGACTAAGTACTCTTCAAAATAATACTGCTGCAAATTGATAAAAGCTGGAATCTTATGCCCCTCCTCTTCTTGCAGGTTAAACTGGTAGACTAAGTCCTCATCGTAAAATACTTTGCCCAAATTCCAGACTACGCCTTTCTCTATCATCTTATCTACACCTTTCAGCCGATTCACCACTTCCAGTGTCTTTTTAGAAAAGCAGATCGCGCGGCTACCGACCACCACGGTATTCTCCCGCATGATGATGATACTGGATATGCCTCTGCTCGCCAGATCAGCCGCAGCTACCAGACCTGTGGGGCCGCCCCCTATGATCACTACCTGATGTCGTACAGGCTGGGCAGCATCCTGGTCAGCTGTGCGCACATAGCTGAATATTGGATTGGTATAAGTCTTAGGTATGACCCAATTCATGGCTACGCGTTTAGTTTTTCCCACATAGCGATGTCTATCTCATCTGTCCATATTTCAGGATGCTCTATGCCAGAAGCTTCATCATGGGCCCGCTTAGCATTGAAGTGCATGCAGTGTTCGAAGATGACCCAGTGGCCAAACTTAGGCGTCATCTTTTCCAGCATTCTATGGTAGCAAGACTTCAGGTCTTCGCCAGCCGTGACACTCATCAGCGCTTCGTCATAGAGCATGGTGATGTATTCGGCAGTACCATTAATCGCTTCGAGGCACTGCAGCTCCGTGGTCAAGGCTTCACCCCTGCCGGGGACCAGAGCCTTAGGCTTGAGGGCTGCAAGGCGCTGCAGAGTGCCGCGCCAGTTTTTCAGCTGTGCGTCTCCGCAGTAAGGTGTAGCTCCGTATTCCACCAGGTCGCCAGCAAAGCAGACTCGATCCTCTGGTAGCCAAGCTATGATATCTCCTCGCGTATGTCCCTCGCCAATGTGCATCAATTCTACTTTTTTATTACCAAGGTCCACTGTCATCTTTTCTGAAAAAGTCATGGTGGGATATGTCAATCCTGGTATACTCTCGTGTCCTCTGAAGAGTCGTGGAAACCGCTGAAACTCCGAATCCCAATCCTGCTGACCACGCTCCGTAATCATCTCCCAAGTCTTCTCTGAAGTGATGATCTGCTCAGCTCCATAGGCACTAGCCCCTAATACTCTCACCGCGTGATAGTGGGTAAGCACTAGATACTTGATGGGCTTATCAGTCACTGAGCGCACTGCAGCTATGACTTCATGCGCCATGCGAGGTGTGGCTTGTGCTTCTATGACCATGACTGCATCATCACCGATGATGACACCACTGTTAGGATCGCCCTCGGCTGTATAGCCATAGGCTCCTGGCCCTATTTCGACGAATGATTTGACCTTTTCTCCTAAATCTCCTTGAGATGCAAATGTTTTAGACATGTCTATTTTTTATGTGATCTGATTGTTTTTGATTTGTAGATTGATGCACATCACAAATTTTTTAGTGTTGATTAATACATCATCGTTTGATGATATAAATATCAACTAAATATTTTATTTGCCAAAATATTTTCATTTTTTTGTGTGAAATAAATGACATGACAAAAAGAGATGTGTTTCAAAAGAAAGCCTTGCAGCTGATCCACCAGAAGGGGTTCAAGGCGATGACGATGCGAGACCTAGCGACAGAAATGTCATGTGACATTAAGAACCTGTACAACTACACCAAATCCAAAAACGCTCTGTTGGAAAATCTCCTGCAGGAGATCTCAGAGGCCTTTCACCAAGGCATGGATAAGGTACTTAATGCCAATCTGACGCCGACGCAGCAGATAGAAGAACTCATCCGCCTGCACGTCACACTTTCTTTTGAAAAGCCTCTCAATGTAGGACTACTCAGTAATGAGTCTCGTAATTTATCAGAACCTTATTTAGGTAAGTTCAATAAGCAACGCCAGGCCTATGAGGATAAAGTAGAGTCCATCATCTCAGCGGGTATCAAAAATGGAGAATTCAGAAAACTCCAAACGGCGATTGTCACGCAGAGCATTCTTGGCTCTCTCAGATGGCTCTATAATTATTACTATCAGAATGATAAACTCAATCCATTTGACACCATTGAAGAATTGAAAAAAATGATTTTGCCTGGGCTGCAGCGGGAGCTATGATGATGAAGTTGTCCTATCGCTAATCACGCCTACAAAACTGGCCAATCAAATAGACTAATGACATTCAGCCATTTAAAAATTTGCTATCACTATCCTTTAGTTCTAATCACTTAATTTTTATGATGCAGGTCTTCGGCAGGAGCTATGATGATTGAGATGGCTCTTTCATAGGCATCACCATCCTGATTCTACACCTCCTGATTTATCCACTCTAAGTAATTATCTAAATTGATGACTTCATATTCTGCCTCATCATATGTTGATAGCCACGCCTTAGGGGCTTTGGACTTTTTCTTCGGATTCCACTTAAACTCGTAGCCATACAGTTTTCCCTCCCGTTCTTCTACCCAGTCTATCTCTTGTTGGTCATAAGTTCTCCAGAAATAATTATTCGCAATAACTCTATGGTACTGCTGATATTTGATCCGTTCGCTGATGACATAATTTTCCCATAATTCACCAATGTCATTTCTGAGCTCAATGGGATTTAAGTTAGCCATAATTAAATTTCTGAGGCCATTGTCATAAAAATACCACTTATGACTCTTGGTGACCTCCTTTCGCAGATTGCGGCTGAAGCCAGTCAGTCTGTGCAGGACAAAGACTTTGGTCAGCAGATCTAAGTATTTTTCGACGGTATTCTTACTCATGCCCAATTGCCTCCCCAGCTCTTGCAGAGAGACTTCGCTGCCTACTTGAAAGGCAATCAGCCGAAGCAGCTTTAAGAGCTTGTCTGAATTTCTAATATTGTCATAGGCCAGTATGTCCTTCAGCAAATATGAATTGACGATCTCCTTTAGATAATCGGACTTGTCCTTTTTGTCTCTTAAGTGAATCAACTCTGGGTAATTGCCATAGACCAATCTTGCTCTGATTTGATCTTGTTTCGTCTGTAGTGTCTCTATTTGGTCGTACTCGTTTTCAGAGATCGGATAGATATAGAATGTCTTCTTTCTCCCAGTCAGGGGCTCTCCGGTCACCTTGTCGATGTCAAATGCTGAGCTGCCAGTTACCAGCACTTTTAAGCCAGCTATTTCATCCACCATCAGTTTTAAGACATTCCCTACTTCAGGAATTTTTTGTGCTTCATCAATGATCAATACTTTGGCTTCGCCGAGTATTTTTTGGTAGTGCTGTACACTTCTTCTGGATAATAACTCCACTGTAGCGAAGTCCTCTCCATTCATCAGTAGATAGGGTTCTTTCAGTCTTTCGATGACCTGCTTGATGAGGATCGTCTTGCCGACTCGCCTGGGTCCCAGTAGCAGGATGACCTTATTAGCAGTGAGATTCTTAAGGATTTGCCCTTCTATAATTCGTTCAATCAGCTTCATCTGGTCAAAATATTGACGCAATTTAGCAAAATTCAGTCAACTTAATGACGCAATTTAGCTAAATACAGTCAATGTATTGACGCAATTTAGCTAAATACAGTCAATATAATGACGCAATTTAGCTAAATACAGTCAACGTATTGACGCAATTTAGCTGAATACAGTCAACACAACGCCCCAATTTGGCGATATTCACTGCTCATTTTGATTTAGGTTGGCATGTTAAAGTCATCCAGGGCCATCAACAAGTAGCGAGTATTTACAATCAGCTTCTTACAGTTTCTCTAAGGCCTGATCAATATCTCGCTTAATATCATCAATGTGCTCTAGGCCAGTCGATATCCGGATCAGCCCATCCGTGATACCCAGCTTCAAGCGATCTTCTTCCGGCACCCGCAGGTGTGTCGTGGATGCTGGATGGGACGCAATGCTGCGCGAGTCCCCCAGATTAGCCGTGAGCGATAGCATCTCTAGCTGATTCAAGAATGAGACGCCGTGTTGTAATCCGCCATCCAGCTCAAAGGTGACGACTCCACCTCCTTGCTTCATTTGCTTCTTGGCCAGCTCATACTGCGGATGAGAGGGAAGAAAGGGATAATTCACCCTAGCTATGCGTGGGTGATCCTCCATCCACTGGGCGAGGGCCAGTGCATTGTCACAGTGCCGATCCATTCTCACCGCCAGCGTCTCCAAGCTCTTAGATAGAATCCAAGCATTGAAGGGTGAGAGTGAGCCACCAGTCCGTCTAATAAACTGAAATACCTCTTGCACCAGATCATCGCTTCCAGCGACTGCTCCACCTAAGACTCGGCCCTGCCCATCAATGAATTTGGTAGCCGAGTGAGTGATCAGGTCTGCTCCAAAGTCTGCAGGGTTTTGCAAGTATGGCGTCGTGAAACAATTATCAACATTTAGTAATATATCATGCGCACGGCACAGAGCCGATAGCTTTTCTAAATCTACCAGACTGAGTCCAGGGTTAGACGGTGTCTCTACGTAGAACATTTTAGTATTCGGCTGCACGGCCTGCTCCCAGCTGTCCTGATCCGTATGATCCACTATGGTCACCTCTATCCCATAGCGGCTCAGTGATTGATTCAGTACTTGAAAGGTGGAGCCAAAGACCGCCCGAGAAGCTATGACATGATCACCCGCCTGGAGGAAGGCCATGAAGCCGGCAAAGACGGCTGCCATACCTGAGGCCGTGGCCTGAGCTCTCTCTACCCCTTCCAGCACCGCCATCTTCTCTTCGAATTCTGCTACCGTCGGGTTAGAGAATCGGCTGTAGATATGCGCACTCTCATCACCGGCGAATACTGCCTGCATTTGCTCTACATCATCAAAGACAAAGGAGCTCGTCGGAAAGATCGGGCTGCTGTGTTCTCGGTACTGTGTCCTGCCAGTCTGTATCCGAATCGCTTTCGTTTCAAAGTTCATACGTCTCTCTGTTACAATTAAAAAAATATGATTCACTATGGAGTAAGGCCCACATGATTCAAAAAAATCACACTGAAATAAATAGCAAGAAATACGAATGATACATCAAGCCAGCATGATGCTGACTTACGCTTATCTTGATCTATATTAATACATAGATCAGGAATTAGCACCTTGTCGGGTGACAGGTTGCTAAGGCTTCACAGGGCCATTCCCTCCGCCTTTCTTGATAAGTATGACAATGAACGAATAGCAAAACTATGATAAATAGTTAGCGAGTACTAATTTTTGAGATTTAGTTTTGCCAAATAATCGTAGACCAGATGAGACTCATAGCCCTTGCTGAATAAATGGTTAGCCGTTTTTTTACGGACCAAAGCTGGATGCTGCCCTATTTGACGCTGCATGTATTTTTCTATTAGCTCCTGCATCACTTCCATATATTCGTCTTCATCTATCTCTGCCATGCCTTTCTTGATCAGGTATTCTGAGATGTGCCGCCGCTTCAGCTCCTGCCTGATTCTCATCCTGCCCCAGCGCTTCATGCGAAATTTACCTCGCGCATAAGCCTTGGCAAAGCGCTCTTCATTTAGAAAGTTATCATCAATCAAGTCTGAGATGATTTCTTCCAGTTCGTCTCCATACACCTTCAGACTCAGCAGCTTAGACCTCACCTCTTGGTGGCACCGCTCTTGGTAGGCGCAGTATCGTCTTAGCTTCTCTAGAGCTACTTGATTAGTCATGGTATTGCGATAGGTATTGAGGCACCATCTCTATGATGTTAGTCTTAGGATCATGCTGCACAGCCTGGAGCCCCACCGCCTTAGCGCCTTCTATATTGGGCAGAAGATCATCGATGAATAAACTCTCCTCGGCACGGATCTGATTGTCTGCCAGGATATGCTCGAATATCTCTGCGTCAGGCTTTCGCATTCCCAGTAGGTGAGAATAATAGGTGTTATGAAAATGAAGCTCATTGAAATCTGTGACATCCATGATCTCAGCCAGCACTTTCATACCATGGTCTACATGCAGGCTATTAGAGTTACTCAGTAGAAGTACCGTGTAGTCTTGTTTCAGTTCTTTTAGAAATTCAAAGCGTTCTGGGACAGATCCAATAATCATCTGATTCCAGGCATCGATCACTTGCCTGGCCTCGGGCTTCGTCTTAGATGTGTGCTGCAGCTCCCAGATGAATTTTTCATCAGACACTTCGCCTTTCTCATATTGCTTGAATATGGACATGAACCACTGGCGGTTCTTTTCACTCACGACATCGATCTGCAAAAGCTCGTTCAGTGCTCGGACCGAGAGCCTGTAGTCCAGGTCCATCAGGACGCCTCCAAAATCGAAAATGATGTTTTTGATCATGACATAAAGATATAAGCCTTTGTGCAATCGGTATGCAAGAGTTAAATTAATATACCACGGCCCGTCTCTGCAGCTATGCATTTTGCTCAATTTCTGTCACGATTTTATTCGGCGACTTACTATGCTAACTCTACTGAATAAGGAAGAATAAAGACACTCCTACATCCATCTATAAATTCGTATCCTTGTATTATGTCCCTAATAAAATCACTCCAGGATAGAAGCGAATCAAGATGCGAACTCTGCACCTCAGCAGAGGACCTGAATATACATACGGTATCCCCAAAAAATGAAGGAGGTGTGGATCACTCTGCCTACATCTGCGCCACCTGCGAAGCTCAAATCCAAAACCCCGAACTAACAGATCAAAACCACTGGCGCTGCCTCAATGATTCGATGTGGAGTCAAGTGCCCGCTGTACAGGTGCTGGCCTGGCGCATGCTGACCCGACTAAAGCCTCATGGCTGGTCAGCTGACTTATTGGACATGCTCTTCTTAGATGAAGAGACCCTGAGCTGGGCCAAGGATTCAGAAGAAGGAAATGAAGAAGATAAGATCGTCCATGTAGATAGCAATGGTGTCGTCCTACAGGCAGGTGATAGCGTCGTGCTGATCAAAGACCTCAATGTAAAAGGGGCTAATTTCATTGCGAAGCGAGGCACAGCAGTGCGCCGCATCTCGCTAGATCGAGACAATGCCAATCATATCGAAGGCAGAGTAAATGGGCAGCACATCGTGATTTTGACCCAGTACGTGAAGAAATCAAAATAAGCTGAAGGAAGTCGCAGCGAGCAATGGCTTAGATCTCAGCGCTGACTGCGCTCCCAGCATTCTGTGAACTATTTACAGTGAGATATATTATTAAGTGATAAATAGCTATTATTGCGCGAATTTTAAAAATCAAATCAATATGTCAGCTTTAGACAAAATCGATATCGCAGAAGTACAGATGCTCATGGAATCTACCAGCTATGATCAGGATGTAGACATCTGCATCCATACGAACAAGGGTGAGATTAACTTGACCCTCTTCGCCACAAAGACACCTAAGACGGTGACTAATTTCTTAGAGCTTGCTAAGGCTGGCTACTACGATGGTCTGACCTTTCACCGGGTGATCCCTGACTTCATGGTCCAAGGCGGATGCCCTAATGGCACTGGAGCTGGCGGCCCTGGCTACAAGTTTGGTGATGAGTTTCACCCAGAGCTCAGACACGATGCCCCTGGCGTACTCTCCATGGCCAATGCTGGGCCTGGGACTAATGGCAGTCAGTTCTTCATCACCCATGTGGAGACCGCGTGGCTGGATGACAAGCACACTGTCTTTGGCAAGGTCAAGTCAGATGCGGATCAGGATGTGGTGAATGCCATAGCAGGAAATGATGTCATCAATAAGGTAGAGGTAAAGTAATACAGCTCCTCGATCGTAGACCTACACCATCATAATCAGGTCATAAGCTACGGCTGAATAACAGCTGTAGCCTGTCCTGACCGCCATAGAGTTATTCCACCTACCCAATAGTTAAGTTAGCCCAAGCACACCGAGCTACATTCAAACTCTACGTATAGGCCCAGGCCCACCATATCAGCAGCAGCTGAATCGGTAATCGGATTAAGGTCCCTATCACCATCTTTCCTTTCTTTCTCGCCTTCTGATGATGATACCAGTTAGCTGGAAATACGGCAATCAGCAGGGCAATGGTGCCCCAGGCCGCGATACTGCGTGTGGCAGGTATGACTAATCCTATGGCAATAGCTACCTCAGCGACACCGACAATGACATTTACCGTCTCTGGCTTAGGCACCCAAGGTGGTGTGATCTTTAGAAAGAACCACGGCTTTCGAAAGTGCTGGATTCCAGCGAAGCCGTAGAAAGCTGCCATAAGGTATAGGTGCCAATAATCAATGATGTGCTGCATGACTCAAAGTACGGATTCAAACCGCAGCTGAAGACAGAATTACAAGATTTTTACAATCCCTAATTGAAACAGCTTACTGTATAATCCAGATTTCTTATAGAAAATTTTTTTATCAATTTATAAAGCCACCTCATCATGATTCCTATGGCAATGAAAAATGTCAACCATAGAAGCGCAGAAAGTATGATGAGAGTAGTATCGCTTCAATTCATCATTAAAAATGAGAAACATAGCTTAGACCATTCACAGTGAAATCCAGCTCAGTGCGTATGCTTCAAAAAATGAGATTCTATCAGTCTCTGGCTGAAGATTCTTCTCCATGGATTCAGTTAATACACATTCTACAAACTTTACATATGTCTAACTAATCAATTACTACAAATGAGTACCAGTCATTTACTTTAGCAATGGAACTCATAGTATATCTTCCTGAGGAATAAATGATCAGTCAGGTAACTTACTCTTCATGCGAGTATTTATAGAATACTCTTAGCTCACGGACATTGGAAGAGACGTTGAAGTTTTGTACACAATATTGTACATTTGAACATATAAGTAAGAATGATGAGAGCAATCACAATTTCGAATCTACGATCAAGAATTAAATACTATTTCGACTCAGTTATAAATTCTTCTGAAATATTAATCGTCCCAAGGAATAACGACGACGATGAATCAGTCGTAATCATGTCATTAAAAGAGTACAACTCACTCCAAGAGACAAGTTATTTACTATCAACAAATGCAAATAGAGAAAGACTTCTTGAATCAATAAAGCAAGCTGAATCGGACCAAGTAAAAGAGGTCAATTTGGATGAGTTGCCTGAATCATGAAAGTTGTCTTTACAGAAAATGCATGGGATGATTTAACGTACTGGATCGAAAATGACATTGATCAAATAAAAAAAATCAAAGAGTTAATCAATTCAATAAAAACAAATCCTTTCAAAGAAATTGGAAAACCTGAACCACTAAAACATCAATTGAAAGGATACTGGTCAAGAAGAATTAGCCACGAACACAGAATTGTCTATGAAATATCAGGAAAGAAAAAAGTAGATCAAATTTGTACAATAATCCAATGTAGATTTCACTATAAATGAAGTCAGGTAACTATATCGGGCAGTTCAGTAAAGACTTTATGACGTCAAAGACTGACGATAGCAAGTAGCGCTTGATTATCAAACCTTACGAGCTCTAAGTTTATAAGACAGTACCGTTTACCGCACTGATGGAAAATCACAAGCTTACCCAAAGTCGGCGTATCAAAAAGTGTATCAAATGACTTTCGACCATATTAGAAGTAAAAAAAAGCTTCACTATCTATTATTTTGATAAAGAAGATTTAATGTGGTGGGCCCACAGGGACTTGAACCCCAGACCCTCTGTCCCGATAGTTATCGGGAGAGTCAGAAACCCTTTTCTTTTCAAAATTTATAACTTTAAAAAAGCCAACCCTTTTGGGTTGGCTTTTACGTGGTGGGCCCACAGGGACTTGAACCCCAGACCCTCTGATTATGAGTCAGATGCTCTAACCAGCTGAGCTATAGGCCCTGATTATTGAAAATCAATGCAAAAATATAGAACTATCTTGCTAATGCAACAGCTTTGTCATTTTTATTTTCATTATCCTAAATTAAGTCGCATCGGTGAGTGATCTGAGACGCCTGATTCTCGGTAGCTGTGCAGATAGTCACATGTGGTGACGATAGGCAGCAGGGGCTCCTCCACGTAGCTGTGGTCGTAGCGGTAGCCATTGCCCTGGTGGCTGTACCAAGAGTACTCCGCCTTGTCTCCGTGCAGATGACGGAAGGCATCTGCCATGCCTGCCTTCTCTAAAGCTATGAGATCATCCGTATACCAGAAGGAATTGCCTTTTTGATCGATGTAGTTCTTGCCGGTGTTATAGTCGCCGACGATGATGGAAGGCTTATCACAGGCCTTCACTCTTTCGATGAGAAAGGAAAACAGCTGATGCTTCTTCTTATGAGGTAGATAGACGCCAAGCAGCTGAAAGGCTTCGAATTCGGCTTCGATGACATTGTGAGGGTAGTGCTCATCCGCCCGAGGAAAAATCCTCCCATTGAAGGCGAAAGTGCTCGCGATCAGGACAGCATTGTCATTCAGTGCGGCACCACTGACGAGCTGATGCCTGTAGCCCAAAGCGAGCAGTTTACTGCGTAAGAGTGTACCTGAATGATTGTTGCGGTATTCGCTACAGACCAAGATCGATGGAGATTCGGCGGTGACCATCGCCACGATGCTGGATAGACGAGTGCCTCCACCCTGTCGGATGTTCCACGATATGATCGAAATCACTGAAATAAGTTATAGAATGAGATTACCTACAGATATTTCTGATGTTCTGTAGCAGATCAGGTGACACAGAAGGTCTTCTGACTTGATTCCTGATAAACTCTCTGGCTGTTTTCTCTTTATTAAAAAGCTGTACAAAGTGAGGATCCTGGTCCTTATCACTGAGAAAGGCTCTTTCGTCTTCTTTGCTCATTGCTTTGTCAAAGTACAGACTAACCCTCTTTCTCATGTCTTGATCATCAAATCGATTTGCCATGACGGTTTTAGTTTAAAAGTATCTATAAATGGTTTAATTGCTTCGCTTTTACACTCTACTCTTCTTCCTTCTTACCTCGCCCTCTTTTATCTTTGTAACCTAAATTCGTAGCATAAGATGCTAATTTCTCTTTCAACATATTCCTGGCTCTGAAGAGCCTTGATCTGACAGTACCAATGGGCACATCTATGATCTTCGATATTTCTTCGTAGGTGAAGCCCTCTACATCGCAGAGGAGGACGACTGTTCTGAAGTCCATCGGTAGCGCATTAATGGCTATCGTAACCTCATCACCCATCATATTTTCAAAGATCTCTTGCCTCAAATCCAAATAGCCAGGCACTCTGGAATCATCGCTGTCGTGATAACTGACTATATCCTCAAAATCTACTCGAGTCGGACGTTTGCTTTTCTTCCGATACTCATTGATGTATGCGTTCTTCAGGATTTTAAACAACCATGCCTTAGCATTAGTTCCCTCCTGATACTTATCTATAAATCTATGTGCCTTCATATAGGTCTCTTGGACCAAATCATTCGCATCATCATCATCATAGGATAGATGAAAAGCAAATGTTTTTAAGGCATCTATGTGGGGCAATAACTCGGAGTCGAAAATTTCTTCTCCAGTTTTCTTTCGCGTGTCACTCAAAAGATTCAAATTTTGTCAAACATACGATTTTATGATCATTCCAGTTTCATTACGGCATCTGCGGCTATAATAAATACGTCATCTTTTACACTTTGCTTTAGGATATGTAATCCGGTAAAGGTGCCGAACGCTGGCAATACGCCCCGCTGAGGTCCAAAAAAGTAGCAGGGCATGCGCATACTCTGCTTAGCTCGGCCGTAGAGCCTCACCCCAGGATGAATGTGTCCATGCATGTTGTATTGGCCCTGACCGTCCATCTCATCGTGCGAAAAGAGGAATGGGCCGATGCTGTATGACTCTTGGTGGATGACCATGGGAGATCGCTCGTACAGCTCTGGTTTGAGGATATCATGATTCCCCCTGACCAGCTCAAACTGGGTCTGCTGATTGCGATAGCAGAGCTCTAAGAAGTCGTCCCACTCATGATTCAGCTCACTGTGGAAGAGGTCTCCCAGGATCATCAGTCGGCTGACCTGATACTCATTAATCAATGCCTCCAAACGGATCAGGCCGTCCTCTGCTGCCTCCATGGGTATGGCAATGCCTGACTTGCGAAAATGCGTCACCTTGCCGAAGTGTAAGTCAGCTACGATAAGCATCTGGCGTGCAGGCCAATAGATGGCTTTCTCTGGCAGCAGCTCTATTAGCTCTCCCGCTAATTCATAGCTGACGTGCTTTTCTGTCACTGTTATAATCCTGATGATGAGCTGCGAATATAGATGAATTCGCGTGCTTGAGTATGGGCACTTTCACAGAATAACTATCTTCTTGTTCATAAGATTATTTGTGCGTATCATGTTGCGATTATACATGTACCATTAGGTGCGTTGGACTTTCTCAATGAGAGGGTCAGAGACTGACCTTTGCCGACGAATCACCCACCTAAGCTCCGTCAACGGGAGACATTTTTCTTTCTTCTTATGATGATGCTATATCAAAGTGCTACCATATTCGCTTAGGAACTCTATTTTTGCAGTCTTATGTTACAATGGATAAAAAGACTTTTTCAGTCAGACGTAGAAATAGAAGATCCTATGAAGTATTTGATAGTGGGTTTGGGGAATATGCATCCAGATTATGATGACACCAGGCATAATGTGGGCTTTGATGTCGTAGATCACCTCGCTGCTTGGGGTAAGGCCACATTTAAAAATGATACTCTCGGTGACATCGCAGAGATCAAGCATAAAGGCCGCACACTGATCTTACTGAAGCCATCGACCTACATGAATAAGAGTGGCAAATCGGTCAGGTACTGGGGTACAAAGAAAAAGATCCAGCCCAAAAATCTCTTGGTCATCGTGGATGACCTCCACATCCCATTCGGCCAGTTGCGACTGAAAGGCAAGGGTAGTGACGGCGGCCACAACGGCCTCAAGGACATAAATCTCATGCTGAATACCAGTGCCTATGCCAGACTCAGGGTCGGTATCGGCAGCGAATTCGGCAAGGGCCAACAGGTAGACTATGTGCTGGGCAAGTGGAACGCTAAAGAAAGAGAGACTCTACCCACAATCGTAAAGAGAGCTGGTGAGGCTGTGAAAAGTTTCTGCACCATCGGACTCGGCCACACGATGACGGCGTATAATAAGTAACATCAAGCACATAATAAATGTGACAACAAAATTCGCCTGATCAGCCCGCTAATATTCTTTCGTAGGCCAAAACGCCCGCTACCGTGATCGCATCCGTGATCTGGCCATCCATACACATCTGCACCAGCTCTGAGAAGGGCAGCTTCTTAATCGCTAGGTCCTCCGTCTCATCGAAAGATGTCTCTCCGAATGACAGACTCTCCGCGACGTAGACAAATGCTTCTTCATCACACACACAGTTAGAGGTGTGGAGCCTGAGTATCTGAGTCCATTGATCAGCTGTGATGCCCGTCTCCTCCTGTAGCTCGCGCTGTGCTGATGCTAAGATATCTTCGCCGACTGGCCCCCCACCCATAGGCAGCTCCCAGCTGTATTCTTTCAGGGTGTATCGATACTGACCGACGATCCAAGTATTCAGCTCATTATCGATGGGAATGATGGCTATCGCCTTATTCTTAAAGTGGATCCTGCCGTAGACACCATCCGTACCCGTGGGGGTGATGACCTCATCATGCTCCACCCTGATCCAGGCATTGTCATAGACTTCTTTCGATGATTTTAGCTGCCACTTATTCTGGCTTGATGAGCTTTCCGTTTTCATTTATTTACATTTTGTAATTCTATTTCTATCAGTCTATACCTAAGCTCCAGGATCTTTATCGATCAATAAACTTGATACCTGTTCGTATAATTCGGGTAGTGTACTTTCGAAATTTTGGGGGTACTTGATATAGTGATGAATGGCGACCAGACGAAGATCCACCTGATCAAAACCAATCGTCTTTTTAATTTTATCCGTGGAAATACTCGATATAGATTCTAAATGAATAGTGTCAGAGGCAGCGACTTGCAGTGCATCCTCGCTTTTAGATTTTTCTAAATAAGCTTCAGCAAATGCGTGCAGAGCTATGTTATATTCATCAGCTACGGTCATGCCATTCACCACATACTCGATGCACAGGAGGACGACACCATCCACTTCTTCTGTCTCTACGGTATGCAGGTGTTTATAGTATGGTGTCGGAAATGGGTGTGGATAAGCCACAATTCGATCAAAGCCCCCAAACAAGTAATCATCCTGATGAAAACTCAGCTGGATGGCATTAGTGGCAATGATGGCTTTCATATCCTCTGGCATCTCAATTTTTTCTGGAGACATCAGAAAAAACTCCTTAGATTCTAAAAAGAGACTGAGGCGCTTTTCGAATTTTGCACGATTCTGATCTGACAGGTTTTGGTAAAATGATGACCGCTCTTGGAGCCAAGCTACGATGCGACTGTCCAGCTTAATCGGATACTTCTGGTGCCACCAGAAATCAATCTGAGGCGATAAAATATACAGGGCTACTAAGATCACGATTAGAGGTAATAGCAACCAAGAATAGCTTTCAGAAAAATAATAATCCACCGTGTTCTGATACATCACATAGCCTGCAGCCACAATAAAGGGGAAAGCGACGAATCTGGTAAATGAATGAATCTGCATATGATAGTTGATTCTAAGCTAACGCTATGTCTGCCGATTAGATTACTTTTATGGCAAATATGGCAGAAAAGTATAATATATTAGGTGTAGATCCCGGGACTAATATTTTGGGCTATTCGATTCTGACTGTGGATGGACCCAAACTGACTGTCCCCGCCATTGGCATCATCAATCTCAGCAGCTTCAAAGATCACCAAACGAAACTGAAAGAAATCTATCTGCAGCTGCAGGATATCATAGAGGTCTACCTGCCTCAATCCATGGCCATCGAGGCGCCCTTCTTTGGTAAGAATGTGCAGTCCATGCTGAAGCTGGGCAGAGCGCAGGGCGTAGCTATCGCTGCTGGCATCACCATGGGCCTGGAGATCACTGAGTACTCGCCTAAGAAGATCAAGGTATCCATCACGGGTAATGGCAATGCCTCTAAGGAGCAAGTAGCTGCCATGCTGCAGAACCTTCTGAAGATCAAACTGAATCTAAAACAACTAGACTCCACAGATGCGCTGGCAGCTGCCTACACACACTACAATCAAGGCAGCCGAATCCAAACTGGCGAGAAGCGCTACAAGAACTGGAATAGCTTCCTCAGTGATAATCCCAAAAAAGTAAAATAGAACTGTCCCCCAGTAAGCAATGACATCCATTTTATTCATGCGCTGATGCCAAGATGATTATCTTTAGTCACCGTATTTGGGAGAGTGATGTCTTCTCAAGCGACCTTAATTAAACGCTAAATCAGCTTCTATGAATTGGAATAAAGTCATTTATTGGATCTCTACTGGAATCATGTGCCTCGTTTTCGCCTATTCCGCAGGCATGTATATTATGAGTTATGAGGGCATTGTAGCTTATTTTCCCAAGCTTGGATTTCCAGGCTGGCTGGTAGCTCCGCTCGCAGCCATCAAGATACTGGGGATCATCGCCATCCTCAGCAAGCAGTCTCGGATGCTCAAAGAGTGGGCCTATGCCGGATTCTTCTTTGATGCAGTATTAGCTTATGCAGCTCATCATCATGCGGCTGATGGAGGAGGTATGATTTCTGTGATCGCTCTTGTCGCCATTGTCATCTCTCGGATATTTGATCACCGACTGTATGGATAATGATCTTTAATGCTGAATGCTTAGTGATTAATTTCCATAAAAGTAAGAGACAAGCATTTCGAGTCTTCACGGGTCAACTAAGGACTGCAGCCTCCTACTAGAGCGCTAAATACCACGCCAGAACGCAGCTCAAATCCAGACAATAGACTGATACTTTGTCCAGCATCATAGATCACATCTACAGAGCTTGGTCCCGTCGAGATCGTCTGCTTGGATTCGATCTCACCAGCCACCTCATACTTTCTGGCTGCGCTTAGCCCGCCAGAAAGCCTGGTACCACTCGTGAGTGCATGCTCCGTCTGGCAGCTGCATTCACCAGCAGTGTATTCGAATTTGTGCTCGTAAGTCACCCCTTGATAATCTGCTTCTACAGTCCATTCTCCAGAAGCTTCACTAAATGGCAGATCGATGTACCAATACCAATAAGAGAAACTGTAGTACTGGGGAGAACTGTGATTCCATGAGTTTTGCAGGCTGCCATTGGGGCGCCTGATGCGCAGATTAGTCAGCGATGCGCTTAGTTGATCCCGAAAGTAAGCAGCGATGTAAATTCTTTCTCCGGGATGAAAGCAATCAGAAAAATGGGTTGACTCATTCAGCGCTGGACAGCCAAATATTGGAGGGAGATAATGAGTCAATAGTGCATTGATGCGAGGCACATAATAATTCTCCTGCGCTGTCCACCAGGACTGGCTATTCATTGCATTACAATTACCACCAAAGGGATCAATTAAGCTACCTCCTGCATCATAAACTTCAAAATGTAAGTGTGGGTCAGTCGAGCAGCCTGAACTCCCGACGACACCGAGGTATTCGCCTTGCTGCACCATCTGGCCGACTGTCTTAGTGATCCCTTTTTTGAGGTGCCCATACCAGGCGACTGAGCCATCAGCGTGTCTGATGTATATGGCATTCCATGAGTCAAAGTTATTGATGCAGTCGCAGTTGTCATCCGCATTGCCATCATCGATGCCGATGATCTGACCAGCTGCGGCAGCGACTACTTCCATGAGATCATTCTCATAAGCATGCCATGGAAATGGCCAGCTGCAAAAATCAGTGCCCTGATGATTATAGCCACTAGAGCTATCATAAGTTCTGACTCCACAGTTATAATCCAGATTAGATGACCCAAATTGTGAACCAGTCGCGAGAGGATCGTGATCAACAAAATTTCGAATGGCATAGAAGTGCTGACTCGTCTGATTCGCAGCTTTTCTGATGGGTGGATCCAGACTGACCAAGCTACCTGCCAGAGATTTCCGCAGTTTTCCGTCTTGATGAAGTTTCTGTATTCGAGATTTGATGCTGGCCTTAAGTGCACCACGCTTAGCAGCTGATAGACAGGGCGCCGCTTGCGTAAATGCATACGCACCACCATTGGCATGATCAATCTGATGCTGATCTTGTGACAGTAGACTATGACTAATAAGTAATAGCAGAAGCATCAAAAACTTAGTAAATAAGCGAATCATGATCTTCAACTTAACTAAAATAAAGCGAAGCTGATATCAGATCAGGGTATACCATCTCCCAAAGCGCGATAATCTACCAGTCATGTCCTTCGCAAGTAAAGCCTATGTCACATATCGGCCGCTGCTGCAAGCTCAGGCTAACCCCAGAGACAAGACCAGCTAGTCCTTATTTCGCTAATTTCTGGCAGGCCAGCAGACCGCCATATTCGAGCGCCATCGTGCGATCATGGGTGATGGCCTGATATTCCTCACTCAGCACCATCTTAAGAAAGTGATCCACAGAGGGATACTCGACCAAGAGTATCTGATGCGGCTGATGGGCTGCATCACCAATGACGGTGTGCATGACCTCTCCCGCCCAGATGACCTTAGCCCCCACCTTTTTGACATGTGTCTGTGCCTGGGCACCATAGCGCCGATAAGCTGACAGTCCACTCTCACTGCCATCATCCACTTGTTCTTTAAAGCGAAGGATATTGAGCATGGTGACAGGTGTGTCCTTAGGATATGATGCAGCCAGTGCTTTTATAGATTCTTTAGTAGGATTGATTTGATTGGTCATTTCTTCGAAGTTTTAGGTTTTGACTGGATGACAATAATACACAATCTCAGAGTATCTTCTGCGACCTTCTTTACTCCCCTGAGCGGATGCAAATAGCAAATGACAAAAAAAATGACAGCACCTTCTAAATAACTGTGACATTAGCCTTTATGAGAGTCTTAAGTATGTAACATGTCGGTCATGCAGCGACAGATTTATTCATAACATTCACCGTCGAATTATCTATGTACCAACTCTCAATCATCACGATCATTTTCGCAGCAATCGTCTTCCTGATCTTAGGTATGCTGCTCAATTATCTTATCTCTAACCGGAATAAAATAGACTACAAGTCGCAGTACGAGGAGGCAGCAGCAGAACTGGATACAGCTCAGAAAAAACTTAAAAAAGCAGACGGCAAGCTAAAGCAGACCGCAGACAACAGGGATACATGGCAGCGAAAAGCCACCGCTCTAGAATCTGACTTAGGTGAGATGAAGAGCACTGCCGAGTCTACGCAAGAGGCGATGCGGGTGGAGATAGCCGAGCTGAATAAGCGGGTGGAAAGCCTCACATTAGAGCTGGAAAGAATAAAGAGAGATAAGGAGCAGCTGCAAGATGTGCACAATAAGCTAAAAGAAAAATACAGCGCTAATAACAAAGAAAGTAAAGAATGGTCAGCACTGGTGCAGCGTGCAGAGAAGGACAGAGATGAATATAAGGCTAAGGCGATCAGAGCAATCAAGGAGAGTAAGGAGCTTAATGTCAAGCTCGAGGCGCAGGTGGAAAAGATCGAACGATTCAAAGAAGTAAGCCGAGACCTAAGAAGAGCCAATGCCAAGAATAAAAAGCTCGAAACAGACGTATCCTACTGGGAGCAAAAGCACTTCGATGCACATCACGAACTAGCTGCGCTCAAAAAGGATCAGGCGCCCGCTAAGGAACAACTCCAAAACATCACTGATCTTCGTAATGGTGATAAGATCATGATGGAAAACATGCGGAAGAAGCTTGAGTCATTTCAGAATAAGTACAATGAATTACATCAGAAATACAAAGAGTACAAAAATGGTAAGCCAAAGCTATTCTCCGATAGCTAGGTCTTTATGACAAGCATATGGATAGAGGGCGTGACGCCTTTTAGCCCATGATTAGTAAGACTTACTGGCCAGTGATCGTTGTTTCAAGTCTTCATGTACCAGGGCTAATGGAGTCATCTACCTCAATTCATTTTATCAGGACTGAAGGTATCTCTGATCTCTCGTTTTACATTCTATATCAGGATAGCTAGATAAATCACTACTTTTAGTCTTAAGTCTGGTCTATCATATGGTACAAAAGCGCAAAGCAATTCACAGTTTACTGGTTGGTCTCTTATTGATGACAGGCTGTTTGTTACATCCAGCAATAGCGCAGATACCTGCTGAGCTGATGGCTAACTGCAAGCAATGGAAAATCACCTATCCCACTGGCGAAGAGGATAAGACCTTATGTGACGAGCCAAATAATGAGTTCTTTTATGTGAATGATACTGGAAATGCGATTGTATTCAGGACGCCGATCAGAAATGACAATGGGACGACACCTAACTCCAGTTTTATTCGCTCTGAGTTAAGAGAGCGAGAAGCAGATGGCAGCCGTGATATATTCTGGACCACAGAGGGCACCCATGTGATCTATGTCAAACAGGCCATCACACACTTACCGATTATCAAATCTCACTTAGTCGCAACTCAGATACATGGAAATAAAGACGAGGGCATCGATGATGCTATGGTGCTTCGATTAGAGGACAAGCACTTATTTTTATCATTCAATGGTCGTGTATTGAGAGATCACCTCACGATCACCAGAGATTATCTACTGGGCACGGTTCATGAAGTTATCTTTATCGTTGTTGATGGCAAGCATTATTGCTATTACTCCGATGACGGACGTTTGCTAAGCGCTTATAATAGCGGTGATGCCTCAGATTACTTAATCAGAGATGGAGAGAACGACTACGTGATGGATCTAAACTATGGTGATGCCTATTTTAGAGTGGGTAACTACACCCAGAGTAATGCCGAACGAGAAGGCAGTGCTGCTGGTGATGCGAATAACTATGGAGAAGTCTTGGTGTATGATTTTTTTGCTACTCATGAAGACAAAATCGTCGCGGTCACAGGCGTCTCATTGTCTCCTGATACCCTAGCCTTATCAATAGGAGCAAGCGTTCAGCTGGACGGAGATGTCATCCCATCATTCGCTACAAATAATGGTATGACTTACCTCAGTTCTGATGATTCAGTCGTCGAGGTCAATGAAAGCGGTGAGGTCACTGGGTTGTCACCTGGCACTGCCACTATCACCGTCACAACAGATGACGGTCAATATACAGCCACGAGTCACATAAGGGTCATTCCAGATGCAGAAGGGCCCAATCTGGCTTTAGAAAAATTAAGTACGGGTACAGGAGTACATGATGGAGACAATGACATTAGTAATTTAGTCGATGGTCTCACCTCAACACGATGGTCCGTTTCTGGATTTCCACAAACAGCCATAATAGATTTGGGCGAGGTATACTCTCTAGGCCGAACAGAAGTCGTCTGCTACGAAGACAGAGCGTATCAATACTCCATATCTGTATCCGATACTGAAGAAGGAATATATACAGAGCTAGTCGATCGAAGCCAAAATAATGCACCAGGCACAGCATCCAATCCGATTGTCGATATCTTCCCAGCAGCACAAGGTCGCTACATAAAACTAAGTGTCACAGGTGCTGACAGCTATGATGGCCCTTGGGTAAGCCTCACAGAATTCAGAGCTTTTGAGGCCCTAGCTACATCGATTGAAGATGACTTTATGCAGAAGTATGACATTGAGCTGTGGCCTAACCCAGTTAACAATACACTCCACTTTAGTGGTGCTGAAGAACTCGATGTGTTGACTGTATTTGACTTACAAGGTAAGCAGATGATGAGCCAGCCCACTACTGATAATACGGTAGACATGTCTAATTTCGCTGCTGGTGTATACCTGATTCGATTTTCGAACAAGTCCCAGACGCTGCAATATCGGATTACGAAACAGTAGATAGGATATCAGTTTATTCTAAAGTCATTCCACCCAGACGTCTTTCTTTTACTCAGCTATTTCACTACTGTGACAGTGCCCTGATACGCTTTTGATTGTCCATTTTCAAAATCGATATTGATCATGTATACATATACGTTTTGCTCTACTTCTCCACCATTCCATTCTGAGCCTTCGAACATCAAATTACCCCAGCGATCAAATATCCTCATGTCCACGGATTGGATTAGGCCTTCAGACGCCACGGGATAAAATGCATCATTGACACCGTCTGCATTCGGACTAAATGCATTAGGAATGAAAACCGTAAAATGATTTAATCTAAGAAGGACGAGACTATCACAGCCTAGAGATGAGCTTAAGGTCAATGGATATTCACCAATGTCTTCAAAGACAACATCTGCAATCTCAAATTGCCCGCCTTCTATAATCCTCGCCTCGACCGTATCGTATGTTTCACCAATGACGTCTAATCGCAATTGAACCATGCTGTCGCAATTATTATTTGTCTTCAGCGTGCTCTCATACATACCTGAAGTAGACAGCTCTACACCACCAAAGCGGTACACATCACCTTGGCAAATGGCAACTGACAGAGGGCTGGAATAGCTTGGGATGACATATTCATAGTCCGCTGATATTCTACAAATTTGTCCATCTAAAATCCTAATTTGATAGGATCCTTCACCATAGTTTTGTCTTAATGTCGAGAAGGTCTCGCCGACCAGAGCAACACCCCCTAAATACCATTGATATTCCAAATCAGGATTAAAGGGAACAGACAAGCTAAAATCTGCTCGACAAGGATGTGATACTTCAGAAATTTGCAAATCAAAAAATTCCAAGTTTGTCAAAAGTAAATTGTCAAAATAATAATACAGACTGACTGGTGTATCGACTGCGCGACAATCTGGACCTATGGCAATAGCGTATATATCTTCTTCTGGTACAATATCAATAGCGGCATTCACCCACACATTTTGATTGTCTCCAGACACTCGTATTTCTCCTAATTTTTTCCAGTTGGGGCTATTAGAGGGACAACCAAAGGCAATGTCCGAACCTCCAAAAGGTAAAAAATCACAACTGGGCGTACCGAAAAAAGAGATGTCAATCGGAGGTGATTGTTCATCATCCACAAATCCTAAATCAAACTGAAATCGATAGGACGAATCTGCTATAAGCGGACTCAACAAACAGGCTCCTGCATATTCTTTCCAAAAGGGCTCTGGATTATTCGAGCTCCGCACCCGGCCATCCCGAAAGCCCATTATCCCATCTCCATCTGGAAAGGGCATAGGCGGCGGAAACTGTGGCCAGCCCAACCAATCACAAGCATGAATAAAATCTGTAGTCGGAGCCGAAGCCTGGATCCAATCAGTCGCACAGTCCAGCTGGCTGCGATCTGTCGGACAACAATTCCGGTCTTCAAAAGAAGGATTAGGGATTAATGATAAAGGCTCGAATACCTGACACCGACAATCATCATCATTGATGTCGATCAGCAGATCGTTATCGTCATCTATTCCATTATTGCATATTTCGGCTTGTCCAAACCCTGTATGGGATAACATGATACACAGAATAATAATCCAGCCATTCCAAATCACCTGATCGATATTTTGTAGAATGTGCTTCACTATGTTTATAAATCTACAGCCATGCTTATCTGAAAAGATATAAAAATAGGAAAAGCTGCATAAGCAATCTGCCCTCCTAAATTAAGTGTTACTATAAAATTAAAGCTGCCTATAGGTTACCATCAGACTATGCATCTCCATATATTAGCGCACAGTAGTTTAAGATCTCTTAGATATGACGCTTCTTTTTTTACTTTTCTTGACCCAGATGACCCACCCAACACTGCATCAGCTGATTGATACACCCACCCAGAGGGATCTATTCATAGAAGATGCTGTGGGGTTAGTCAACGAAGAGATGGAATCTAAATCAGGCTTCTTTGGCTTTACCATCAGGAATACTTATAAGCTAGTGCGCCGCCTTGACAATGGTAAAATCATCCACAACACCATATCCAATATGCTGGGTGAATTCTTGACGACGATGGAGCCCTGGCACCAAGCGTACCTAGAGACTGACCCTGTGACACGGCCAGACTTTGCCACATTCTTGAAGCCAGACAGCACGGAAATCACGGACGCGCTCCTAGCCATTGCTGATCGGAGACGGGCTAATGTGCATAATCGGATCATAGGCGGCTCTTATGATCGCTTCAGATCTTATGCAGACACACACGTGGCTGAGGCTATACCAGGTATAGCACGGCTCATCTCAAAGCACGCGCACTAAATCTCACTGGCAACATGGGGTATGTGAAACTCAAAATATTAAAAGAATAGGCTAATTCAGAGAAGCATCTCTGGGTGCTTCGAAGGCGTCAGGGTCCATATCATTAATCCAGCTGGCGATCAAGTCTACACCCTCTTCATGCACCATTCTTCGACCTAACTCGGGCATCATGGCACCAGGATTGGTAGAGCTCATCCGGTAGATCATGATCGACTTATCAGCATCTGCTGGCACGATGGAGAATGAATGACCACCCGTCCCCGCACCTGCCGAGACAGTAGGCTTATACACACCTACCTTCAGCCCCAGCTCAGAGTCAGCGAGTAGGGTCATACCCGAAGTCCTGCCAGCTCCCTGGGGATTATGGCAGTGACCACAGTTGATGTCTAAGTAGGCCATGGAGCGCTCCTGTAGGTCAGCCGAGACATTATCCCACTGGGCTACTCCTGGATGATCAGCCAGATCATCGTAGCCTGAGAGATAGCCGACAGCCTCCCACTTAGCCAGCTGATTCGCAGATCCATCCGCATAGGCGAAGTCTTTATTGATGTTTCTGACCTTAGGACCGATGGGTTTCAGCTTATTATCATAGGCATGGCAGCCTTTGCATTGATTCTTATTGGGGATGATGTAGTCTACTGTTTGTTTCTCACCAGCTTCATTGATCCAGCTGACATCTTTGATGGAGCCGACGACATCATAGTATGCTTCAGTCTGCTCGTCATTCCAAGTATAGCCATAGGCGTCCCACTCCTCTCCACGATTGATCAAGAGTCTGGTCTCGATCAGTCGGCGACCTTGGGCATGATCTCGTTCATCATGATGATAATAGAAGTTCTTGATGAGCACAGCCCCGACTGGAAAGTCCAAGACATGCTCGGTGGTATACTGAGCCGCAGTCTCATCTGGCATCCAGACAAATCTCTCCTTATGAGAATAATCCGAAAATAAAGGTGAAATAAGTTCGTAGGGTAAGACACCCTCAGCTGGCATAAGCTCGGCTATATCTCCTGCAAAAAATTGATAGTCTGACAGCTTCTCGTATGCTGCATCAGAAACCTGGATGCCATACACTTCTGCCTGCTGCGTACACTGCGCGCAAAGCATGAGCACCATGATAAATCCAGAAAAGACAAGGCACTTCTGATTGATGTTTGTTCTTAGCTTCACAGGTTCATTTTACACTCATTGAAAATAATTATTCACTATCTCGCAGCTAACCACGAGTTATGATCACTGGTATCAAAGTCAGGTAGCGTACAGTCAAAAGCTGACATATCACGGCTGGCATTCTTTTTAAAATCAGCAGGAGAAACACCCATATGGGCATTCAGATTGACAAATTTGACATCCCCGTTATTCTGAAAGCAATAGCTATTGGGCTCGCCTGGTTTGAAGATGCCATCGATCATGATGTCAAAGGCCTCATCACCAAAACTACTCGCGATGAGCTTACCAGAATCCGTCGTCAGGTCTGTGACCCCCTCGTTTCCTTCGAATTTGTTGTCATGGATATACACATTCGTACAGTATGGATCATAGCCTTCTGACTCATAGCTCTGACCTGTGATCATCCAGCTATTGACCATCACGCCGACCGTCTTATGGTTTTTGATGGTGTTATTATATATTTCAATATTGGAGTGGGCCATGATATTCATTCCCGTGCCGGGTGGAAGTGTACTGACGATCATACCTTTTGGTGCGAAGTTCTCACCATTGTTATTCTCCATATAGTTATCGTAGAATTTAATTTTATCGCCGTTCAGTTGAGGTAGATCAGGCATGTCAAATATGAGCATTCCAGCTGTATTGTCATGCGCCCGATTCCCGTAGACCTCACCGACTCTCGTGTTCTCTATCTCCAGACCAGCCACATTATGATGTACATAGTTATTACGTACCACCACATTATTGGACTGACCCACGTAAATGCCCGCATCCATGGCATAAGAGGCTTCGCAGTCTTCCATCAGCACATTCGTGCTACTGACGGGATAGAGGCCATAAGCACCATTAGTAGCCAGCTTGCCTGTAGTCCAGGTCGTCTCTATATCTCTGAAGATTACATTTTTGCAGTCTTGGGTCTTGATCGCATCTCCCTTAGAATCCACGACCGTGAATCCCTCCAATCTGATACCATTGACATTCTTTACTAAGATGCCTTCTGCTCCTTCTATCTGACCTTTGAATGACAGGATGGTCTTACCCTTGCCTGCACCAGTGATCGCGATGTCCGGTGTATCATTCAGCGAGATACTTCTCTTAAATTCGAATGTGCCTGCTGGCAGCTTGATGTGATCGCCAGGCTGTGCCATGATCAGGGTCTTCTGTAGTGTAGCCACCACATCCTCCACTGACAGTAAGCCTTCTTCGACGGGCGTTTGGCATGAGATGATGCATAAAGCAAGAGTGAATAGTAGATATATTTTTTTCATAGTTTAAATTTCAAGTCGAGATACCAATGTGTACATAACGAAGCTGAATCAGTCGCTAAAATGCCTTAGCTATCAATGTCATGGACGTATTAGGTGATAAATTTTAAAACTGCAAGCCTATCAGCAAGAACTAAGTGCAATCACCCATTAGGGTGCCTTAGCTATATACATCATGACGTTTCGCAATCCTAAATTAGAAATTATACAAGACTCTGCCTGTCATCATCCTGCCTATTTTTGGAAATCCCGGCAATGTTCTGAATTCATTATTCAAGAGATTCGTCGCAGAGGCTTCCAGTGACAGACCATTATTGAAGCCATATCCTAGTGTCGCATCTAGCAGTGAGCGAGCATCTATTTCACCTGGATACGTCGAATTATTAGACGTATAAGCTTGATTCCATTGGTACGATAAGCTACCCTTAAGCCCTAAAGCAGGACCATAGTTCAACCCCATCCTGACTTTATTCTGTGGAAAATTCAGATCACCAGCCTCACCACCAGGATTGTTAAACCAAGTGTAGTTAAAGAAGGAGGTCAGGTTTTCGGAGAAATAATACTTCGAGTGAAACTCCCAGCCCCAGTCGTCGCTGATGCCATCAGGATTGCGCGTAGGATAGCCAAATGCCAGCTGAGGAAATCCAGTCTGCGGCACCTGCTCTGTCGGGATAATACCATGGAACGGTAAGCCCTGTTCAGCTAGAGCATCCAAAAAGCCCTGTCCTCCCTGCGCATATGCACCATTGAGCAAAGCACCGATCTGACCAGCTACTGCAGCCGCTGTCGCAGCATCAAATCCGTTCTGTTGTAGTAGCCCCTCTATCTGTGGCTGAAAGGTGGCTTGTACCCCTGCACCCAGTTCAGCAGGCAGATTCGTCAGTGTGACGATCGGACTCACTTGGCCGAAGCCTCCTCCGCTGGTCCGGCGAAAATAGTAGACATCAAATCCAGCAGCAAATTTTTCCCAAAAGAGACCCTTGTATCCGAACTCATAAGCTGAAAGTGATGAAATTAATACTGTAGGGACATCCACTGGGAGCAGCTCCTCTCCATTCAGATCTGTACTCACCAGCGAAGGTGCAAATCCCTCTGGTGCTTGGCTTCTGAGCAGCTGGACTAGTAAAGGGACAAGAGGGGCCAACATTGGATCTTGGCTACCCAAGGCCTCCACACCACTGATTACATCCTCATTAACAAACGCGTAGGCAGCAGCTAGGGGAAAGCCAGCTTCAAAAGGAGTATTAGGCACCCCAGGGATGATCCAATCAATAATAGGAGTATCTCCAAAGGTCTGTGTCTCGATCCCGCCCAGATTCCATACATTGAATACGGGTGTCGTCTGAACTGGTAGATCAAAATATATGTCGGATGCTGGAATCGGATTAGCTGCCTTGTTATAACTCAGGCGGAAGGTGTGATATTGGCTAGGTTTGTAGACCACTGCCGCTCTGGGCGAAAAGGTCTTCTCATCCGTGAAGTTATATCCATCATATCGACCTGCCAGAAAGACATCTACTTTCTTATGCGGCCTCAGCTTTCCTTGGAGATATCCTCCAGCAATGCGATAATCGTCCCGGTCTTCATTTCTACCATAGACATGATTCTCAGTATTAGCTCCTGCTATCCGATAGTCGAATCCAGTGGACCACTCGGAATCAAGAAAGGATGGAACATCAAAATTATACTGAATCTGAGCTTCAAAGTGAGTTCTTTCCAGAGGCACGATTAGTCCGGTGCGATTAAGAAAGACTGGTTTGTCATCGTTGCCCCCATCATTTCGGATGTAGTAGGTCTGGGCAAAGAGACCTTTGTGCTTGACTCTGACTTGACCGTAGTATTCATTCGAGAAGGAAAAGCCTTCGCCTAAGTCGTTATAGAAGATGGCGCTTCCCGCATTCCAACCTCCCGCTGTCACGACCTCGGTATCCTCATCAGGTCTAAAGTAGAGCTGACTATTGAGCATCGCAGACCACCACTCAGGCTTCTGTACTTGGCCAGGAGACTGCAGGATCATACCCTCTTGCTGAGGATCTACGAATCCTGGTTCGACTACGGTACCTCTGCGGATATCATTCTGAAATGTAGAGAGCACAGAGGCTCCAATGGGATCAGTCGGATCCAGTACAAAATCTTCTCCTGATCCATAACGCGCATTAATCTTGTAGCCAAAGGTGGCCTTCTTATTGTGCCCCGCATGTCTCAGGGCTGTTTTGAATGTATTCCTCTCACCATAGATTAGTTCGGCAGTCGTACCTGGGTGTCTGAATGGATCCTTAGAAATAAAGTGTACCACTCCAGTCGTCACATCTGGCCCGTAGAGCGCTGACCCAGGTCCTAAGACGACTTCGATTCGCTCTAAGTCAATATTGTTAATCGGAGAATTCTGAGAATCGAAGTATTCAATTCCAGGTGAGATTAATGAACGATAATCCAACATCGGAAATACGCCCGTGCTGAATATACCGCTACTCCCTCTGAGCGCAATATTGATTCTCTGCCCTGTCTGCTGCTGTAGTTCTACGCCTGGGGTATTGATCAGGGCTCGGATGGGCTGTAGTGCCCCACCTGACTGTGATATTTCTGAGGCATTGAGCACCGAGACTGCCGCTGGAGCTTCTTGCAGTTTTTCAGCGCGCCGAGAAGCTGAAATAATTAATTCGTCTATGATAATCGCAGATTCGCCCATCGTCAGGTCTACAGGTGCCGCACTGGCGATCTCCACTGACTCATCTTCAAATCCTAAATAACTGATATCAATGGTAACTGGATAAGCTGCCGCAGTCTGCATCGAAAAGAAGCCATTCTCATCAGTGACAGTACCCTCACTCGTCCCTTGGACAGTGATATTAGCCCCGATCAAAGGAATGGCATCTGCTGTAATTGTTCCTTGAATTAGTTGTTGAGCAAATGAATAATGGCTGATGTGCAGTATGATGAATACCGCAAGCGATGAATAAAATAGTCTTTTCATATGTTTAAATTTTGGAACTGAATGCCTGTCAGCAAATAACTAAGTTTACTCATCCACTTGGGTGTCTTAATTATCTACGTCATAGACGTTTCATAAGTTTGTACAGTAAGTGATTTCTCAAGATAATAATAATGCACCAAGACTAACTATACAATAATCATTAAATACCCAAACCAAATGCAGTACATAATTATGTTGATATGTGTTCTTATAAAGTTCGGCTGATAACCAAGAGGCAAGTTATTCTAGAAAGCTTTAGGTCAAGATACCAAACTCATAGGCCTTGCTGACTAAGCCAGCTGTATTCCTGACCCCCATCTTGCTGATCATATTTCGTCGATGGCTTTCGACTGTTCCAGCTGAAATGAATAATTTTTTCGCAATCTCTTGGGTGGTGTGTTCTTCAATGATGAGCTGTAAAATCTCCTTTTCTCTCCTAGATAGGGAAGGCAATACAGATTCGGATCTGACTGAGGCCTTAGGTGTCGCACTCATCATTTGCTCGACGATACGTGCATCATAATAACTTTGACCGGCCACTACCTTTTTTATGGCTTCTGACAGTTCTTTCTGACCCGAATTTTTCAGCATGTATCCATGAGCACCTTCCTTCACTAACTTCTTCACGAGCTTCACATCAGACAGCATGGACAGCACTAATATTTTGACGTGACCATACTCTTTCTTCATGGCTTTGCATGTCTCCAGCCCATTCATCTCAGGCATATTAAGGTCTAATAGTACAATGTCAGCCTCATGTTGCTTTAAAAATGTAAGGACCTCATGACCATTGTTTGCTTGTCCGACGACTTCTAAGTCTTGCTGGCTACCTAGCATCATAGCCAGACCGTCTAACACCAATTGGTGATCATCAGCTAATAGTATTTTAATGGTCTGTGACATAAACTCAGTTATCTCGCATGAGAAAATTGAATACCTAATGTACCCTTTTATTCGCTGACTAGAGCGTTATCATTTTCATTTGATAATAATGGATTATACCATCTGATACGATATGTAATAGCCCACCAACAAAAAAGAAAACCAAACGGTTATTCATGAGGGTATTTTATAGGATTAATTTTGCTTCTCTTTTGGTATTGTGATATTGATGGTGGTGCCTTCATTCATCACCGAGTCTATCTCCAGCTCTCCCTTGAGGTATTCTACTCGAGAGGCCATGGAGCGCATCCCCAAGCCTTTGGACTCCTGAGTGACATCAAATCCCACACCATCGTCTTCAATGAGTAATTGATATTGGCTATCACTTTCAAACAGCTGAATCAAGACTGTCGAAGCCTGAGCATATTTGATGATGTTATTGGTCGCTTCTTGAATGACCCGATAGATGAAAATGGCCTTTGTGTCATCTTTCATCTGCTCAAAACCATAGATCTCCGTCTTCAACTGTAAGCCATGCACATCAGACAGCTCCTGGCTTAGCAATTCGACAGCGGACTTTAGACCCTCCAGCCTCAATGCTCCAGGTACCAAATTATGCGAGATTCTTCTGACCTCACTGCAGGCTTCGTCCACTATCTCGGTGGTACGCTCATAGATATTGTAGCTTTCTATCTCCTTGACCTGCTTATCTATGTTGCTCAGTCTGAGCTTGACAGACGACAGTAGTCCACCTAGGCCATCATGCAGGTCCTGGGCGATTCTGGTTCGCTCTGCTTCTTGACCTTCGATCATGGAGGACATCGCCATGATTTTTTTCTCTTTTTGTAGCTCCAGGATTTTTGCCGATTTCAAAGCTAAATCTTGCTGAGACAGCAGCTTATTTTTTTTAGTCCGATACCAAAATGCTAAGCCACCTGCCAGGAGGGACAACAGACCAGCGAAGGATATACCGGAAGTCAATCGCTGCTTGGTCCGTTGATTTTCAATCACCAGATTTTGCCTTTTGATCTCTGAGTCTTTTAGTTCTGTTTCATATTTGATTTGCAGTGCTTTGACCTCCTTATTCAGTTTTTCCTGATCTAGTGAGTCAGATAATATTTTGTACTGCGTGGTATAGTAATGAGCCTGTTTCCAGTTATTATTCTGCTCATGATAATTATTCAAGGCAAGATAAGATTCCTTCAAGCCGAAAGAATTATTCAGCCTATCATAAAGCTCCAGTCCATTTTCTAATAAGGCTAAAGCTCTTGAGTAGTCCTTAGTTTCTAAGTATACCAATCCTAAATTCTTCTGCGCATTAGCTAATAGTCGCATGTCGCTGATTTGTTCAGCATAAGATATGGCTCGCTGGTAGTAGGGAATACTCTGACCTAACTGTTTGCTTTCCACACTCCAATCGCCAAGTGAAATGTTAGCTTCGGTAATGCCCCGCTGATAGCCTATTTTCTCAAAATGCTTCAATGCTTCGCGTAAATAATAAACCGAAGAATCCAATTCATCGCGGTCCATGTACTTCATACCCATATTACGCGCTGCGACACCCGCTGCTTCCATATCATCGAGTTCTAAACCCTTGCGATACGCTCTCATTTGATATTCGAGCGCTTTCTCAGGCTCGTTTAGATCCGTGTAAATACTAGCTATCCCATTCAATGAGCGTAGATAGGTAGACTGATCATTGATGGACTGGGTGATTTTGAGCGCTTCTGTTTGGTAGATGAGGGCTTTCTTATATTGATTCAGTTCGCTCGATATGACGGCAAGAGAATTCAGATTTCGAGCCAAGTTGCTGGAGTCTACTTCGGGAAGTGTCCTCTTGATCTGATATGCTGTGTCGAGAAAATACTGAGCACTATCGATGTCATTGAGGTAATACTTTAATACTCCGATGTTACCCAGCACCGCCGAGGTCTTTTCTGGTTCGTCCATCTTAAGTGATGCCTGGTACACCTGATTCATGGCGTGGACAGCCAGTTCATATTGACTGGTCCGTGTATAGAATGATGCTAAAGAAGTGTAAGCCTGATATACACTAAGGTCGTCACGCTCTTGCTCAGCTATCTTCAGCATCGCATCAATGTGCTGCATGACCTGAGAAGAGTCCGCAGTCGTGTAGTATGCTGCAAGATCTTGATGTGCATTGATCTTATCTTTCCAAGTGGAGGCTTGGTCCAAGGCCCGTTGTAGGCTGTCCAATTG